>JAGPIU010000010.1 GCA_018054805.1 Paludibacter sp.
TCAATCCCTAAAGCCTGTTCCACACCTTTGTACGGAATCACTTTATCGTTTGCAAGCGAAATGCCACCAAGCCTCTGACCCATTGTTTCAAAAAAAGAGGTTCGTTTCATTTCGTCTCGTTCAGGAGCAATCATACTGCAAAAAGCCATTAACGCATCGTCATTCTGATCCGCAACTTCCTTTTCGGGCGTAAATTCAAAACGATAATAATTATACAGTCGGTCGAAAGCTTTGCTATCCATTATGGTGCGCGATTGGCCAAACATTTCACTAAAAATACTACCGCCACAGAACATAAACAGTCGCGCATCGCTGAAAAGTCCGCCATTATTTGTCAGGAATGCTATCTGCGACAAAAACGCTCCGATAGAATACGCAAATACATCAATTTGAGTGTTTTCCGGGAACAATGGATGTTGGCCATTTTTAATACTAAAAATCAGATTTTCGATATCGCTCAAACTTTGGCGTCCCGAACTGTAAAAACGATAAGGATTTTCGCTGATTCGCTCGCTCAATGCCACATTGGCAAAACTAAGCATACGGTCGTCACCGTTTCGTTTACGTCGCAAGTCATAAACAGCCTGCAACATTCGCGGGTTTGACCAATGCTGTGGCGAACGGTTGATATGAAATGCAATTGGAAAAAGAATCACAGCCTTACCGGTTTTCTGACACAGATATTCGGCCCAGGTCAGATATTTCGACCAGTTACGTTCATTCAGTCCGTGTAGCAGGAGTATGGCATTTTCGGAATTATACTTTTTCTTAGGTATAAACACCGGATACAGAAACGAACTGTTTTCGGTCACTGTATCGCAAAACACAGGCTCATCAGCCACCATTTTGTGAGTGGGCCATTGACCTTTACTATCGAAACCAAAAAACTGAATGCGACAATTACTGTCGGGCAAGTCAGTATTTCGTCCTAACTGAAATACTGAATTCAACTCGAAAAACCGTTTTGCGTAATCCATACAAGACTGCTATTAAATAATTCTGACGCAAAGGAACAGCTATTTGATAATGAGAGAAAATTATCGGGGAATATAAAAAACGCAGGGGACGAAAGTGCAAATTGTGGGATAAAAACACGAATAAGGGGATGAAAAATTTGCAGTTCGGGACAAACTACTTTGGTCGTTTGGGTGGAATAGTTTACTTTTGTAGGTCATTTCTAAAATGTAAAAAACAACAAAATGAATTCAAAAGTTCCGGGCTATATGTACGAGAAAAGCAATATCATTAGGTTGATACTGCTTACTGCTGCTTTCGCTTTGTTATTTATCAATATTTTCCAACCATTTAACTCAAGAGACTGGTACCCTGATATTTCTGAGTTTAAATACTTTTTCTTTTCGAGCCTTATTATTCTTACCGGCATGCTTGTGGTCGTAATCAGCAGAATGATAATGCATTCTTACACCAAGAAACATGACCTGTTTTACTGGCAATATGCATTGTACGTGGCAGGCGAAGTATTAGCAATGTCGCTTTTCTATACGCTTTTTGCCAAATTTGTACCACGTTCGGGAGCCGAGCGCGATGTAGTTGAGATATTTTATCAATCGACAAAAAACACCGGTTGGGTTTTATTACTCCCCTACTCTATTCTGTGGCTTTACTTTTCATGGCGCGAGAAAAACAATATGCTCAAAAAGCTTACACAAGAGGAATTTGCTGTGCCCGAAATCAAGAAAAAGCCGATGATTGCATTCCCCGACGAAAAGGGTGAAATAAAAATATCGGTCATGATTGAAAATCTGCTTTACGTGGATTCGGCTGATAATTATGCCACTATACATTATCTCAACAAGTCGAAACTATCTCATTTTCTGATCCGTAACTCACTAAAATGGATTGAAGAGAATCTGACAAAAGAAACGCCGCTTGTACGCTGCCATCGTTCGTATATTGTAAACCTCGACATGGTAAAAGTATTGCGAAAAACCAAAGACGGTATTTTTCTGGAAATGGATGCGCTGAACACACCCGATATTCCGGTCTCAAAAACCTATTACGACAGGGTAATGGATAAATTCTCGAAATATTCCGTATAAATTTTTTCTTCTCTATTTTATTTAGTCGGTAAATACAATTATTTTATGAATGTACTGAAAAAAGCCCCGGATGGGCTTTACAAAACAGGTTTCGCACTTAGCGGAGGCGGTATAAAAGGTCTGTGTCACGCAGGAGTGCTCAAAGCGCTCGAAGAAAAAGGAATTTTTCCGGATATTATTTCCGGTGTAAGTGCTGGAGCTGTAGTTGGTGCCTTGTATGCCGATGGTTACAGTCCCGACGAGATTGCCAGACTTTTCGAGGACATAAGTTTTCGGAAAATGACTAAAATCCGTATTCCCGAGGGCGGACTTTTTCGGATTGATGCCTTCGAGGATTTTATGTACAAAAATCTGCGTGCAAAAACATTTGAAGAACTACGAATTCCGCTGCGCATTGTGGCCACCGACTTAGACAAAGGCCGAAGCGTGGTTTTCGACAAAGGTAATCTGATCGACCCCATAGTGGCTTCGTGCAGCGTTCCTTTGCTTTTCACACCCAAACGTATCAATGGCGTGCATTATGTGGATGGCGGCGTACTCAAAAATTTCCCTGTTTCCACCATTCGCGATAGTTGCCGCACTGTGATTGGTATCAATGCAAGTCCGCTCGTGGCCGACGAATATAAACTTTCGCTGCTCAATGTGGCTTCGCGCACCTATCACTTTATGTTCAAAGCCAACATTCTGGCCGATAAAGAGCTTTGCGATTTGCTCATAGAACCTGTGGATATGGGTAATTACGATACTTTTGATGTAGAGAAAGGTCGCGAAATATACGAGCTCGGATATAAAAGTGCCAGCGATATACTGCAGCAACTTAGCAATGAATCGCAAAAATTACTAACTGAATAGATACCCCAATAAACTCCCGAATTGAAAATCTTGCGGGAGTTTTTTTATACCGTACTATTCACTTTTGTTTGTGGAATAATTTATAGAAAATCAGCAACTTTCAACTGTGTTTTTTTGTTTTAATGTTATATTACTTTGCTATTTCCGGTTAAACTGAGCCTGAATTTTCAGATTAACCGTTTCTCTGTAAACTCTGAGCTTTCATCAATTTCATATCAACTCTTAAAAATAATACCCAATGAAAAAGATGTTCATTCTGCTGTTTCCGGCATTATTATTTTGTAGCTGCGAATCATTGTTTCAGGACATTGATTATTTGTTTCTGGATAAAGTTGTGCTGAAAGGCAAAATTTCAAACACAAAAGCTTCTTCGCCTCTGCAAAGAGCACCTTCGGACAATGAGTTTACGCTGGCCGATGCAGCCAAAGTGATGGTATTCTACGGCAATCAGTATCAAATCATCGAAATAAAGTCCGATGGCTCCTTCTCGGGCAAAGTGCCGTTAGGAAACTCCACATTGGTTACATTTCTGACCGGAGATAATCAGTTTATTGGTAATCTTTACACAGGCGGTTTAAACTTTTTACCGCTTCAGGGATTGGATGAAGAAATCGATTTAATTGATTTTTCGACACTTACACTCGACAATAAGCGGGTAATTCCTGAAAACGACCCTGTTGGAAAAAGTATCAAACTGACAGAGGCTGAGCTTAGTTTCATGAAAGAAGTAGGAAAATTCTACGAATCGATGGCCAAAAACATTGATATGAATAACAACAAAATCCCTGATCTGTATGAAGATATCACCATATTTCTGAGTACCTCACGACAATTTGATGGCGGAAAATGTGGAATTAAAGGAGAAAAAGAAGCTAAGATTACCGGTACATATGATCTGAAAGGTACAAACATCCTCAAAATTGAAGGCTATGTGGACTGGTTTTCGGAAAAAATTATAGGTATAAGCAAAAACGCAACGCTTACAGGCCCTGCTGCAAAGCCTTATAACGACATTATAAATACTTCAAACCAAGAGTTCGACGACAACGAGCGAGATAAGGAATGGTATGGTGTGGACTTCGCCCGTCAAAACAACGATTTGTTTGAAACCGGAACTTATACGCTGCATATCGATAAACAGGATTTCTCTTTCGATTATTATTTCGACTTGAATATGAAGGACTTCTGGGTTTTTGCAGTCCCAACACTTGTAGTCGATAGTAAGGGTTATGTAACCGAAGTAGAAATAGAATATCAGCTAAAAGATGGACGAAAAGTAAAACCTGAAAGAGTACTTTCGAGCAGCATTTCACTGAATATAAATGTTTTCAGTTACGACAGCAGTATGGATGTGTACGACAGTTGGAGTATGAGCGGCAATGGAAAGACCGGCGAAGCAGCTATAGTGGAAATTGTCAGACGCAATGCTTTGGAAAACCTTAGAAAAAACTACAACCACTACAAAATTGAGCTCCCGAAGCCTATTAAACTAAGTAATATCGAATCAGTAGGAACTGCATATCTGGACATGTTCAATAATAGCGCCGGAAATAGCTGGACACCCTGATAAACTGCAAATTATCAAAAATTAAGTACAACTTTACTTTTTAAGAAAAAAGTGACAGTTTTATTGGCCCGATTGCACTTTTTTGATTACTTTTGCAACGGAATAAAAACAAAACTAAAAACAACAAAAGCAAATGAAGTTTCCAGTATCAGACCGTCTGGCTGCATTATCGCCATCCGAAACGCTTGCCATGTCGCAAAAAAGCAACGAGCTGAAGGCTCAGGGTATTGATGTGATTAATCTCAGTGTGGGTGAACCCGATTTCTTTACACCCGACCACATTAAAGAAGCTGCAAAACAGGCTGTGGATAACAACTTCTCGTTTTATTCACCGGTTCCGGGTTATCCTGCGCTTCGCAATGCCATTTGTGCAAAACTGAAAAACGAAAACGGACTCGAATACAAACCCGAAGAAATTGTTTGTTCGAACGGTGCAAAACAATCGGTTTGTAATGTTATTCTGGCCGTGATCAGCAAAGGCGACGAAGTTATTATCCCTGCTCCTTTCTGGGTAAGTTATCCCGAAATGGTTACGTTGGCCGATGGAAAATCAGTCATCGTTTCAGCCGGTATCGATCAGGATTTCAAAATGACACCTGCTCAGCTCGAAGCTGCCATTACTCCTAAAACAAAAGCACTGATTCTTTGCTCTCCTTCGAATCCGACAGGAAGCGTTTACAGCAAAGAAGAACTCGAAGGACTGGCAAATGTACTGGCAAAATATCCGAATGTAATTATTATTTCCGACGAAATTTACGAACATATCAATTATTTGGGCAAACACGAAAGTATTGCTCAATTCGAAAGTGTACGCGACCGTGTGGTGATTGTAAACGGTGTGTCGAAAGCTTATGCCATGACTGGCTGGCGCTTAGGCTGGATTGCCGGTCCGAAATGGATTGCATCGGCCTGCAACACACTTCAGGGACAATATACCTCAGGGCCATGCTCGGTAACTCAGAAAGCTGCAGAAGCTGCTTACACCGGCGATCAGAGCTGTCTGGTTACAATGCGTAATGCATTCGAAAAAAGAAAAAATCTGGTAGTTAGTATGGCTCGCGAAATTCCGGGACTGAAAGTAAACGATCCTCAGGGCGCATTCTATATTTTCCCTGATGCAAGTTACTATATCGGAAAATCGTACAACGGCAAAAAAATTGAAAACTCAGGCGATTTGGCGCTCTTCCTGCTCGAAGTAGGCCACGTAGCTTGTGTGGGTGGTGGCGCTTTCGGTGCTCCCGATTGCATTCGTATGTCGTATGCAACTTCCGAAGACAACCTTATAAAAGCCTTTACACGTATCAAAGAAGCGCTGGCCAAACTAGTGTAACTATTTAAATATTAGCATAATAAAACGACCCGCAGTTTTATTTAAAAACTGCGGGTCGTTATTTTTTTACAGTGAACTCGTCTTGACTTTTTAAAATGTCGCTCCTACGGAGCTATTATGCAAAAAGGACTAATAATAGCTACCATAATTATGCTCCTAACGGAGCAATTTTTTAGCTTCGGAGAAGCGATATTATGGTAGAGATGTTGATTGTAGAGTGTTTTTAAGAGCTCCGTTAGGAGCGAAATTATATTGTTTATAAAAAGTCAAGACGATTTCAGTATCAAAACAATAATTATTAATATTTCTGATACACTCTTACATAATCCACTTCGTAACGTGTTGGAAATTTTGTATTCGAAGGATCTCCACCATTCTGTCCGCCTATTGCCAGGTTCAGCAAAACATAATGCGGTTGGTGAAAAGGTTGAAAGCCATCAGGATTCACTGTGGTGCTCAAATCGGTTTCGTTGAGCAACTCATCGTCGAGGTACAACCGAATCGATTTTTCGTCCCAGTCCATTCTCCAGATATGAAATTTTGATGGCCACAAAGGATCTTTTTTCAAAAAATGGTTGAGAGGATATTTTGCACTGTCCCATTTGGCATTGTAGCGACGTGTTGTTCCCGAAGCTACATTGGCTAAAATACAATGTACGCCATCAATAGGATACGACTCCATAATATCAATTTCACCGTTCGAAGGCCATTCTCCCTTTACGCCCAGCGTCCAAATGGCAGGCCAAAGCCCCATAGCAGTATCAATCCGCGCACGAATTTCAAAACGTCCGTACTGAAACTCTTTTTTACCCCACGAATTTATGCTCGAAGCAGTGTACTCAGCATATTCTCGGTTTCGACGCCATTGCTTCGATTCTGCATCGTACTTTGGATTCTTCACTTTTTCACGACGCCCTTCAATCACCAGCACGCCTTTTTCGCAAAACGCATTATCCTCCTGATACCACTGAAATTCCTCATTACGCACAAAACCATGTTCATGATTCCAGATTGCAGTATCGGGCTTTCCCGAATAATTAAATTCCTCAGCCCAAACGAGTTTCATTCCTTGCTTAACTTTCGGAGCCTTCTTTTTGTCTGGTTTATAAGGGTTTGAAGCTTCAAGTTGTATTCCTGTCAATAACAGTAGCGCAATTGCGAACATAACTTTTTGTAATTTCATTGTGCGTAGTGTAAATAGTGTTGTAGTGTAATTAATCTATTGAATCAAAATCAGTTGAATAAAATCAAAGATAACATATTGTAGCGAAACAACAGAATGTATCAGTAAATTTTAGCAGATTTAGTAGTTTTAAGGTAAAAAAGGCTGCACTTTCAAAAAAAAAGTACAGCCCTTTTATCTATCAGATTTTACGACCTATGTAAAATACATATCCATAATACTCCTTGTACTTATGATACATTTCTTCTTCGTGAGATAAGTTTGCCATTAGCTCTTTTGCCATCAGATTATCAGGATGTTTTTCCATAAAAACCTTTTGAGCTTCCACCTGCGGTTCGAAAAATATTTTCGTCCAGCAATATTCAGGCAAACAAAAAGCTGCCACCGGAACATAACCAGCATTTTGCAACTGAGACATTTTCAACGGAATAGTATCAATTTCGGGATAAGCTTCATTCCAGAAATCGTTGATTTCAGCAGGTCGTTCGCTGGTAAACCACGAAGCTTCGGAGACAGCAATGTATCCACCGGTTTTCAGATATTTGCGCCATTCATTAACTCCACGTTCGAAACCAATGTTATAAATAGCACCTTCGCTCCATATCAGATCCAGCTCTTCGGGTTGAAACGGCAGTTTGTCCATCGAGCCAACCACTCCCTTTACTCTGTGCTGCAGACTTAAACTGCTTGCATTCTGGTTGAAACGATCGATAAATCCCGGAAACAAATCGAGCCCCATAATGCTTCCTGTGGTATTCTGCGCAAGCGTCATTGTTTGTCCACCTGTTCCGCAACCCAAATCGGCAATTCGTGATTTTGGGTTGAGATTGTCGATAAAGCTCAGCGCTTTCAGGGTCATTTCGGGACTTCCCGGCCCCTGACGTTCTATAAGTGAAAAATATTCGCAGATTAAATTAAAATCGAATTCGTGTATGTTTTGATATTCATTACTCATGATAGTAAAATATTATTAGCCGGAATTTTGCCAAATGCCAAACTCCGACTTTGTTATAATTAATTTATAAAAATAAGAATATAACCCGGATAAGAGCATGCCCGGGAAACTGAGGGGATAATCAAATTTGCAGCAGCAAAATGATTATTTACTTCACCAAATCCGAAATTGATTTAAACATCCAATGATTTTAGTTTTGCAAAGCTAATTTATTTGATTTAATTCAGCAACTCATTTCTCTGAAAAATGCCACTAAAATGCGAATTATAGTATTTATTAATGTATAAATATTAATTACCGACATTTACGCCACTTAAATTTATGCTAAAGAACATATTCTGTGGAATTTTTCGTATATTTACAGAGCGTAAACAATTGGGTTCATTTTGTCCTGTATCCACATCATCTTATTTTAAATAAATAAGCCTTCCTATTGTCGAAACCGACCTCATATCAATCCCTTGTTTATCACTCAAAATTAACTTCGCATAAAAAACTTTTCATTCTGCATCCGCAGAAATTCTACACACATGACATTTAACGACTTAGATATTATTGAGCCAATTTTAAAGGCTTTGAACGACAAAGGTTACAAAACACCAACACTGATACAGGAAAAAGCAATTCCTATGGTACTACAACACAAAGATTTGCTTGGACTTGCACAAACCGGAACCGGGAAAACAGCTGCTTTTGCAATTCCCATAATACAACACATTTACAACAGTCCTAAAGCTGCTGGCAAAAAGCGCCCAATAAAAGCTCTTATCCTCACTCCTACCCGCGAACTTGCATTGCAAATCGACGAATGTATTCAGGACTACAGCACTTACACAGGTGTTAGCCATTGCGTAATTTTTGGCGGAGTAAAACAAAACACACAGGTGAGTGCTCTGAAAAATGGCGTAGATATTCTGACTGCCACTCCCGGTAGACTACTCGACCTTATGAATCAGGGATTTGTAAACTTAAACGACATTAATTTCTTTGTACTCGACGAAGCCGATCGTATGCTCGATATGGGTTTCATTCACGACATTAAGCGAATTCTGCCCAAACTGCCACAAAAGAAACAAACACTTTTGTTTTCGGCCACAATGCCTCAGGCCATTGCTACATTGTCGGGTACAATTCTGAAAAATCCGGTAAGAGTAGAAGTAACTCCAACTTCATCAGTAGTGGACACAGTAACTCAACTACTTTATTATGTGGAGAAAACCGACAAAAAAGACTTACTTATCGATTTGCTTTCGAAAGATAAAAAGCAATCGACGCTGATATTCTCGCGCACTAAACACGGCGCCGATAAAATTGCCCGCATGCTTTGCAAAGCCGGCATTGGCAGCGAAGCTATCCATGGAAATAAATCGCAAACTGCACGGCAACGGGCACTTAGCAATTTCAAAACAAACAAAACAAGAGTGCTGATTGCTACAGATATTGCAGCACGCGGCATTGATATCGACAAACTCGAAATGGTGATAAACTACGATTTGCCCGAAGTGGCCGAAACTTATGTACACCGTATCGGACGAACCGGACGCGCCGGAAACACCGGAATTGCGTTATCGTTTTGCGCTGAAGAAGAAAAGTCGTATCTGAGAGACATTCAGCGACTAACAGGAAAAAGACTTGAAGTCGCTAATAGTCAGCAACAAACCAAAAATTTATTATTAAAAATTAAACAATAATATTATGATTGCCAAACAAAATTCATTCGGACAAAAAAAGGAAGGTGGAATTAGTCATTCAGACAAAGCATCCGCATCTCAGCAAATTACTTCAATTTTGAAAAATCTGAAGGATAAAACCGGTGAAACAATCCGAATAAGCATCAACAAGCGTACTACTATCGAATTACCAGCCTGCTTGACTCAAGCCGAGCAGGACGCCCGGGTAGCAAACTATATGAAGTTGCACAACATCTAAAAAAACTTCCTAAAATATTAAAGTGAGAATCAGTCAGCAACCTGCTTTCTGATTCTTACTGCGCTATAGCCTTTTTTACCCCGTTCGAGATCGTAAACTACAGCATCACCTACCTGTACAGCATCGAGCAAACCACTTACGTGAAAGAAGTATTTATCAACTTGTGCAGTCTCTTTGATAAACCCATAACCCTTTTCGGCATTTACATACTCAACTTTACCTTTAAGTTCTGTCAGTTTATTACCGTTCTTACGCTGTTCGCTGTCGTTATTCTGATTCGAACGATCGTGCTCTCTATTTGGTCTTGATACTATATCGTTATTTCGTTCTGAAGGTGGAGTGCTACTAATACGTCCATTCTCGTCCACATACGCAATCATATCATCGAAACCAGCAGGCTTGTCGTTAAGCTTGCGGCTTTCTTTTTTCTTTTGTTTTTCAACTCTCTTTTCCTGTTTTTTCTTTTCGTTATCGCGTTTGCTGTATGTGGTTGGTTTTGCCATGAAATAAATTAGTTTTTTTTTGATGAATGTGAAAGTAACACAGACTACGTTATAGTATGCGTATATGAAAAATGCCTTTACTTATCATAAAGGCATTTAACTGAAGTAGTTCTGTATTAATATCTTCTTGAACCTCCTCCAAAACCGCCCTGACGATTGTTAGAGTAAGTTTTTTCTTCACGTGGACGGGCTTCTGTTACCGCGATTACACGTTTGTCGAATTCGCATTCGTTCAATTCACTTATTGCCTTTTTGGCTGCTTCGTCATCTGACATTTCAACAAAGCCGTATCCTTTCGAACGTCCTGATAATTTGTCGGTTACTACGCGGGCAGAACTTACTTCGCCGTATTCTGCAAAAAGTTGTTTCAGATCTTCGTCTTTCGTATCGAAGCTCAATTTAGCTACAAAAATGTTCATTTTGAAATAGGATTAAAAATTTGAATTTTCATTGAATAGAAAGACAGAGAATAGATTCTATTTTTAACCCTTTGATTTTCAAAAAGTTGAATTGAATAGGAAATGACCCGGACTTGTTTTTTCAATTGTTTTCACAAAGATACGCAAAATAGCTGTGATACAATTCTTTTTATACAATTATTATTTATTGAAGTATCACATTTTCAAGAACACAAAGATAAGAATAAAAAAACGTCAAACTATCTCACTGATAATCTGACGTTTACTTCGGTCGGGATGACAAGATTCGAACTTGCGACCACTCGCCCCCCAGACGAGTACTCTAAACCGGGCTGAGCTACATCCCGTTCTTTATTTGCGTGTGCAAAAGTATAAAAAATTTTGATTCAGCAAAAATTTTTACACAGATATTTTTCATCCAGAGCCCATTGTAAAGCTTTTTTCAGCGGTTTGGCCAAAGGAAACCAAACAATTATGACAACTGAATATATGACTTTACGAACATTAAAATACATTAATCGCACTGATAATTGAAAATGTTTGACTAATTTTGCAGCGATTTAAAAAATATGTGGAGAAATTTGGACTGCTTGCAACCACAGAAAAAAATGCTAAATGGTAAATACATTTCCAGCCTTTCAGCAAATTAGTCCCCTTTTACAGCTCCATTCATTATTAATTTACTCAACAATTAATTATTTATGGGTTATTTATTTTCATCAGAATCGGTATCGGAAGGACATCCCGATAAAGTAGCCGATCAAATCTCAGATGCTATTCTGGATAATTTTCTGGCGTTGGACAGTACTTCGAAAGTAGCCTGCGAAACGCTTGTGACCACCGGACAGGTAGTGCTTGCCGGCGAAGTAAAATCAAATGCATACGTCGATGTACAGTCGGTTGCACGCAGAGTGATCAATCGCATCGGCTATACAAAAAGCGAATATATGTTCGACGGAAATTCCTGCGGCGTATTCTCTGCTATTCACGAACAATCGGGCGATATCAATCGTGGAGTTGAACGCAAAGACGAAATGGAACAGGGTGCCGGCGACCAGGGAATGATGTTTGGTTACGCTACCAACGAAACCAAAAACCTGATGCCTATTGCACTCGACCTTTCGCACGCATTGGTGGAAGAACTTGCAGCTATCCGTCGCGAAGGAAAAGTAATGACTTACCTACGCCCCGACTCGAAATCGCAGGTTACTATTGAATACGACGACAACAATCAGCCTGTAAAGGTAAATACCATTGTGGTATCGACTCAGCACGACGATTTTGTAAAACCATCGGAAAGCAAAACACAGGATCAGGCCGACGAAGAAATGCTCGCCAAAATCCGTCAGGATGTGGCTGACATTCTGATTCCGCGCGTAAAAGCACTCGATCAGCAATTTGCCGACCTTTTCGTAGGTGAGTACACTTTGCACGTTAATCCTACCGGAAAATTTGTAATTGGCGGTCCTCATGGCGACACCGGACTTACCGGCCGAAAAATCATTGTTGATACTTATGGTGGTAAAGGTGCGCATGGAGGTGGCGCTTTCTCTGGAAAAGATCCTTCGAAAGTAGACCGTTCGGCAGCTTATGCAGCCCGACATATAGCCAAAAACATTGTAGCAGCAGGTTTGGCTAACGAAGTTTTGGTACAGGTGGCTTATGCCATTGGCGTTGCACGCCCGATGAACCTTTACATAAACACTTACGGTACCGCACTGGTAAACCTGAAAGACAATGAAATTGCAGCCCGTATCGAAAAGCTTTTCGACATGCGTCCGAAAGCCATTGAAGAACGTCTGAAACTCCGCTTCCCGATTTACGAAGAAACTGCTTCGTATGGTCATGTGGGTCGCACTCCGGTGACAGTGAAAAAATGTTTCAAAGACGGTAACGGCAACGAAATATGCAAAGAAGTGGAGCTTTTCACCTGGGAAAAAACCGACATGGTGGATGCTGTAAAGACTGAATTTGGTTT
>JAGPIU010000145.1 GCA_018054805.1 Paludibacter sp.
AATATTACCTGGCCGCGTGGCGGAATGCGAACAGTGGTGGTGCATCGGGCTGATAAAATTACCGGACCTTATGAGGGTCGAATGGCTTTTCAGCATTTGGGCGTAGCGCAGGGTGGTATTATTGATACGCCCGAAGGCGAATGGTTTGCTTATTTATTCCGCGATTTTGGTTCGGTAGGGCGAATTCCTTATCTCGTGCCAATGAAATGGGAGGATGGCTGGCCTGTGATAGGTGAAAATGGCAAAGTACCCGAAAGTCTGAATCTGCCTGCAAGTCGCGGTTTAATGCCCGGAATTGTGGCTTCTGACGAATTTAAACGTAAAAAGAACGAAGCTGCATTGCCGCTTGTGTGGCAGTGGAATCATAACGCAGACAATAATTTGTGGTCGGTTACAGAACGAAAAGGATTTCTGCGTTTGAAAACCGGTCGAACCGACACTTTATTCCTGAAAGCCCGAAATACACTTACACAACGCACTTTTGGTCCTGTGTCGTCGGCTGTTACGCTGCTTCATTTCAATAAAATGAAAGAGGGTGATTATGCAGGTTTATGCGCCCTGCAGCGCAAATTCGGACAGGTGGGAGTGAAAATTTCAGGTGGAAAACCTTTCGTTTTTATGACAAATAATAAAACTGATGTGCCTGCCGAAATTGAAAGCATTCCGCTCAAAGGCAAGAAAGTTTATTTAAAAGTGGAATGCGATTTCCGCAACAGAGCCGACAAAGCAAACTTTTTTTACAGCACCGATGGCAAACATTGGCAGTCCATTGGTAATACCTTGCTGATGGAATATACACTTGTTGAGCATTTTATGGGCTATCGTTTTGGTTTGTTCAATTATGCTTCGAGAAATGCCGGCGGTTGTGCTGACTTTGATTTTTTTCGTATTTCAGATCAAATTTCAAAAATTGAAAAGTAAATTATACATTAACATCTAATCGTTATGAAGTTAATTATCAGATTTTTTGTTCTTACAGTTTTATTATCAGGTTGTTTTTTTACAGCTCTTAAAGCTTCTGAACCCTGGCAAAATCCGCAATTAAGTTTTGAACAACGTACAAATGACCTTGTAAGTCGATTAACACTCGAAGAAAAAACAGAACTAATGCGTTTCGATTCGCCGGGAATTGACCGTTTGGGTATAAAAGCCTATAACTGGTGGAACGAATGTCTGCATGGCGTGGCACGTTCGGGTCAGGCAACTGTTTTTCCGCAGGCCATAGGTATGGCTGCCATGTGGGATACAAATCAGATGTTCGATATTGCAAATGCTATTTCCGACGAAGCGCGGGCTAAATATCATCATTATCAGCGTCAGGAGAAATACGGTATTTATCAGGGGCTGACTTTCTGGACGCCCAATATCAATATTTTTCGCGATCCTCGCTGGGGACGTGGCATGGAAACTTATGGCGAAGACCCGTTTCTGACAGCTGAAATGGCCATTCCGTTTATCAAAGGACTTCAGGGTGACGATCCGCGCTATCTGAAACTGGTGGCTACTGTCAAACATTTTGCCGTGCACAGCGGACCGGAATCCACACGACATTCGGCTACTGTTTGGCCGACAGATTACGATTTGTACGAAACTTATCTGCCACATTTCGAACGCACTATAAAAGAAGGTGGCGCTTATTCGGTGATGTGTGCCTATCAGCGTTTGCGCGGTATTCCATGTTGCGGAAGTCAGTTTCTTGAAAATATTTTACGTAACAACTGGGATTTTCAGGGTTATATAGTGTCCGACTGTGGTGCTATTCAGGACTTTTACGAAAAGAAAGCGCACAATATGGTAGCAACGCCCGAGGAATCGTCGGCTATGGCTGTAAAAGCCGGAACCGATCTGAATTGCGGAAGTGTGTATGCCCGCAGTTTGCTCAATGCCGTGAAAAAAGGCTTGCTAACAGAGTCGGAAATCGATCGTTCGGTGAAGCGATTGATTATGGCACGCATGAAACTGGGTGAATTTGATCCTGAAAATGAGGTGCCCTTTTCAAACATTCCACTTTCAGTAGTTGATGGAAAAGAACATCAGGCCATTGCACTCGATGCTGCACGTAAATCGATGGTTTTGTTGAAAAATGAAAACAATACGCTGCCTTTCTCAAAAAAAATAAAGAATGTGGCTGTTATCGGACCGAATGCCAACAATCACGAAATACTGCTGGGGAACTACAACGGTTATTCGATGCACCAGGTGACGCCACTTGCAGGCATTAAAAGCAAACTTCCGAAAGCAAATGTAAAATATGCTCCGGGATGTCGTTTGGCCAATGAACTGCCTTTGCTTACAGCCATTGGAAGTGACTGTTTTTATACAGATAAATCTTTAAAAAAGAAAGGAATAACCGGATCTTATTATTCAAAGGCCGATTTCAAAGGTGAAATTGCACATACGCGTGTGGATAAAAATATCGATTTCGTGTGGTGGACAAAAGCGCCTTTCGACGATATGAATCCTGCTTCTTTTTCGGTTCGTTGGGAAGGAATTCTGGTGCCGCCCGTAAGTGGAAAATATGCCATTGGTGGCGAGGCATTTAATGGTTTCGATATTTTTATTGATGGTGAAAAAGTGGTGACTGGTCGTAAAAGTGATCATGATCCGCGTCGCGAATATGAATTTGTTGAACTTGAAGCCGGCCGAAAACACGAAATCCGTTTCGATTATCTGCAAAACAATACCGAATATGCAGTGGCTCGTTTGGTGTGGGATAAACCCAACGATTCAATGTTGAAAGAGGCTGTTGATGTGGCTAAAAATTCGGATGTGGTGATACTTTGCATGGGTTTGAGTCCGTCGCTCGAAGGTGAGGAAATGAAAGTGAAAGTGGCAGGTTTTGATCATGGCGACCGTCTTGATATCAAACTTCCATCAGTGCAAACCGATTTGATGAAGGAAATAATGAAGCTCGGAAAACCGACTGTGCTTGTGTTGCTCAACGGAAGTGCAGTGGCATTCAACTGGGAAGCAGAAAATATACCGGCCATTCTCGAAGCCTGGTATCCGGGTCAGGCTGGCGGTACTGCCATTGCCGATATCCTTTTTGGCGACTATAATCCTTCGGGTCGTTTGCCACTTACATTTTACAAAAGCATCGATCAGATTCCGGCATTTGACGAATATAATATGCAGGGAAAAACCTATCGCTATTTCGACAAGGAACCTTTGTACGAATTTGGATACGGACTGAGTTACACAAACTTCGAATACAGTTTGAATAATATCTTGTCTGAGGTTAAGGCCGGTGATCCGATGAAAATTTCGGTTCAGGTGAAAAATACAGGGAAATGTGTGGGCGATGAAGTGGTTCAGCTGTATGTGTCGTTACCCGAAAGTGCTTTGCAAAAACCCATACGTGCGCTTCAGGGATTCAAAAGGGTTTCTTTAAAAGCCGGTGAAACAAAAACTGTGGAATTCGAACTGAAACCCACACAGTTTGCTGCCCGCGACAAAAACAATACGCAGGTGGTGGAACCCGGAAAAGTGGAAATCTCAATTGGCGGAAAGCAACCCGATCAAAAGTCTGTAGTAGCCAAAAGTGTTGTGAAATGTAATGTAAATATTGTGGGCGAAAAAGTGTATTTACCCTGATTTGTAGTCAACCCGGGCGTAGTCGCCGGATAAATAACTATCATGAAACGAGCATGAACGAAGGCTTTTACCAAATATGTTGAAAAACGAATGCGAGTTCCATGTGACCATTGAAAAGAAATATTTACACATGAAACGTCCATGTCCAAATATAATAATTTTGGACACACAAAGGGATGATTATAAACGTAAAAAACTCAGCTCAACCTGTCTTATTCCCCCTTTAGGGGGTTAGGGGGCAGGT
>JAGPIU010000146.1 GCA_018054805.1 Paludibacter sp.
TCGGATGAGACACACGATTATAAGCTCGAATGCGACTTTATTTATCAGTATTTTGTGACTATCAACCGATTGAACGATTTATTGAAAAATCAACTTGTGAAAGTCGAAATGTCGCCCGAAACACTAATGGGGCTTGTAAAACAGCTCTGTGCAGGCATCAGCATACCTTTTATCGGCGAACCTCTGGATGGCTTGCAGGTGATGGGAGTGCTCGAAACGCGCGGACTCGATTTCGAAAATCTGATAATCAGTTCATTCAACGAAGGTGTTTTCCCAAAACGTTCGCATGCCAATAGCTTTATTCCCTACAATTTACGTAAAGGATTCGGTTTGCCAACTTACGAGCAGCAGGATGCCATTACGTCCTATAACTTTTATCGATTGATTCACAGAGCCAAACGCATCTTCCTGACTTACGATTCGAGAACCGACGGAATGCAAACAGGCGAAGTTAGTCGTTATATACATCAGCTTGAGTATCATTACGGTATCAAAATTCGAAAAGTAGCGCTCGATTATAACATCTCGTTTAAAAATAATGAACCCATAAGTATCGTGAAAACGCCTGCGGTTATGCAAAAACTTTCGCAGTTTACGTCAACCACAGAAGATGCTAAATCACTATCGGCCAGCTCACTGAATACTTATATAAATTGTCGGCTACAGTTTTACCTCACCCGTGTAGAATCGATTGACGAACCCGATGAAGTAACAGAAACCATTGAAAACAATACATTCGGGACAATTTTTCATGCGGTGCTCGAAAATATTTACAAACCTTTCAACGGACAAATTGTAAATAGCAGCGATTTAGACGAACTCATAAAAAACAAATTCAATATTGAAAAAGAAATCAGGCGGGCTTTTGCAAAAGAGTTTTTCAAACGAAAAACCGATGACAACATTACACTCGAAGGCAATTTACTGCTTATTTCCAACGTAATACAAAAATACGTCATTAAACTTTTAAACTCAGACAAAACCCGTACACCATTTAAATATATAGAATCGGAAAAACACTGTCATATCAGATTTCCATTTTCCAATGGCGACGTGAATATTAAAGGATTTATCGACAGGGTGGACGAGAAAAATGGAAATATACACATTATCGACTATAAAACAGGCGCAGGAAGTCTCGAATTTAAAGATCTCGACGATGCATTTAACGCCGAAATGGAGAAAAGGCCTAAATACGTGCTTCAGACATTTCTGTATGGGTTACTTTATAAGCAATATGCTGAAGGAAAAACCATGATTCCCGGAATATACTATATCAGAGACCTGTTTGGGAAAGAATTTGACTTTTATTTGCATCAAAAACCTGAGAAAAATATAAAAATTGCTGTCGATGATTTCGGGGTTTACGAAGAAGAATTCAGCGAAAAACTCAGACATTGCATTGATGAGATTTTTGATCCGACGGTTCCATTCAGTCAGACTAAAATTGAAAAAAACTGTGAATACTGTCAGTACAAATCCATTTGTAACAGATAAAAACAATAACAGAATGATAGAAATAGAACGGAAATTTTTAGCTGCGAACGACAATTGGCGTAACTCAATCAGCCGAAGCTATCAGATAGCTCAGGGCTATATGTGTGCCGATAAACGACGATCGGTGCGTGTGCGAATACGTGACGAAAAAGCTTTCCTTACCATCAAAGGCAAAAGCACCGATGGCGGCCTGAGTCGTTACGAATGGGAAAAAGAAATTGATTACACAGATGGAATCGCGCTTTTAACGCTTTGTGAACCAGGACAAATTGAAAAAATAAGGCATGAAGTAATTTTTGCCGGAAAGAAATTTGAAATTGATGAATTTAAAGGCGAAAACGAAGGTCTTATACTTATAGAGATTGAACTTGAGGATACAGAAGAAGATTTTGAAAAGCCTGAATGGCTTGGAAATGAGGTTACCGGCGATTTCAGATTTTATAATTCATTTTTAATTAAAAACCCCTATAAAAATTGGAGCTAAAACTCACTTTATTCAAAATTAAATCATTATTTTTGTAGGAGTTTTGGAAAAATATTCATTTTAATTTATCCAAAAAGACACATTGGGAGCTTAAATGTGGAGTATTTTATCCCAAATAGCTCCGTTTCATCCCGAAAAACACATTTATTTCCCATTTTCTTGGCAAATGTGCAATTTTGCTTTTCATTTGCATCCGATTTTCAAAATGGAGGAAATAGACAAAGGGAAAAATTGATTGACCGAATATCTAAAATTTTAAATTCACATGAAGAAAGCACTTTTTATTGTTGCTGCGGCATTTTGGTTTTTAGTACCATTGAACGCTCAGAACGAACTTTATCAAAAACGACACTTTACTTACAAGGAAAAAACTCTCCCTTACCGAATATTATTCCCCGAAAACTACGATCGAACGAAAAATTATCCTCTTGTGGTGTTTCTGCACGGTGCAGGCGAACGTGGAAATGACAATGAAAAACAATTGGTACACGGATCGTGGTTGTTTACAAACGAACAAAACCGCCAGAAATATCCTGCTATTGTGATATTTCCACAATGCCCTTCGGAAGGTTACTGGGCTCCAATTGCAGAGCGTAAAGATGGCTTTAGTTATCCGGAAAAAGCACCGGCTACTGCTCCCATGCAACTGCTTATACGTTTGATCAGCGAGCTTGAGAAGAAGGAAGCTGTGGATAAAAGCCGAATATATGTCTCCGGATTATCGATGGGCGGTATGGGCACTTTCGATCTCATTACGCGTTATCCACGTAAATTTGCAGCCGCATTACCTATCTGCGGAGGTGTAAATGCAAAACGATTAAAAAAGATTGTGCGTATGCCAATTCGCATTTATCATGGCGATGCCGATCAGATTGTTTCGCCTGAACATTCGAAAAATGCATATGTGGAATTAAAAGCCAACGGAGCTCAAAATGTTGAACTCTTTATGTTCCCGAACGTGGGTCATGATAGCTGGACGTCGGCTTTTGCGCAGGATGATTTCCTGAGTTGGATGTTTTCAAACAAATTAAAATAAACAGAACAAATGCAATAAACCGCACATATTTCAACGAAGTGAGTGGTTCTAATTACTTTTGCAAACGATACTAACATAAAAACAAAATGGCAAAATTTAAAGGAGCAGTAGTTGTAAATACTGAACGTTGTAAAGGTTGCGACCTTTGTGTAGTAGCATGTCCGTACGATGTGCTTGCACTTTCGAAGGACGCAAATTCAAAAGGTTTAAATTTTTCGTATATGAGTACCCCTGATAATTGTATTGGCTGCATGGCTTGTGCCACAGTTTGTCCCGATGCTTGTATCACGGTATATAAAGTGCGAAACGATTCGTAACCCATTTAATAATAAATGTTTAATCAAAATAAATAAACAGAGAGAATGAACAACGCAAATCAAAATAAAGAAGAAGTCCGCTTGATGAAAGGCAATGAAGCCATTGCACATGCAGCCATACGCTGTGGTTGCGATGGATACTTCGGATATCCCATTACTCCGCAATCGGAAATTATGGAAACGCTTATGGAACTCGAACCCTGGAATACCACCGGAATGGTTGTTTTGCAGGCCGAAAGCGAAACTGCATCAATCAACATGGTTTACGGAGCTGCCGGTTGTGGAAAAAAATCCATGACATCATCATCAAGTCCGGGTGTGAGTCTTATGCAGGAAGGAATTTCGTATATGGCCGGTTCAGAATTGCCTTGTGTGATTGTAAACGTAATGCGTGGAGGTCCGGGTCTGGGCACAATTCAGCCAAGTCAGGCCGATTATTTTCAAACCGTAAAAGGTGGCGGACATGGTGATTATAAAATGATTACGCTTGCACC
>JAGPIU010000147.1 GCA_018054805.1 Paludibacter sp.
GAGTTTACGTATTTTATTACTGTTTTGTTGTACAGAAGTCCTACATGCGACGATTTTATAAATGCGACATCTTTTTCTATTCCTATTTTTGTTTGTTCGGGGATTAAAACCCCATCATTATCGCCTTTAACAAATATGTTATAACCTCTTTCTTTTGTAAAACTTCCTGCAATGAGACCAACCTCGCATGTGGGTATCGGGTACTTGCCGGCGCCACTGTTTGGATTAGTAGTAAGGTTGTTGATGTTTGGTCCAATGATATGCTTCACAAACGAAAACTGTGCAAAAAAATCGGCTACCGGCGAGCCATTATTTGGTGGAGCTATCATTACAATTCGATGAATAAATGGAAATGTGGACAAAGAGTCGATATGCTCGTATAGCGAACGCACAACAAGTGCTCCCATCGAGTGTGTCACGAATGAAACGGTATCGTAATTCTCGCTTTGTATTTTCTTAAATAGCGAAATGCCTACTGAATCCACATCTTCTGTCAGGCTTGGATAGGAAAATATCTCGCTGTTAAATCCTTTTTTGTCAATGCTTTTCTGGATCTCTTTCATTTCAATGCCAATGCCGCCATACCCATGTATCAAATAAATTTTTGTGGTTGCGTAGCTCGTAAACTGACTCAACAGTACTGTAATTGTAATAATAATTTTCTTCATTTCTGTGTTATTTTAGGGGTTTTTGTTAAGTCGATGATAGTTGTCGTTAAAGGCTCCAGCGTAGTTTCCCCGATTTGTCGTGGGGAAAAAGTAAAAATTTCCCGATATTAAACGACCATGTCATAGAGAAATTTATCGGGCTGACAAAGTTTGCACCTTTGTTCAGCAAATCAGGGATAATGCTACACTGAATGTCTAAGTTCACGAACTCGGTATGAATGAGCAATGTGGCGGCTGGTTCAATGACCAACCAATTGCGCATCGATATTTCGCGTGTAAAGAAATAATTGTGAAACATAAGTCGGTCGTAGTCGTTGTAAGTGCTGTTTTGCAACATATTTACATTGTAGTTGAGGTATGAAAAGCGTGACGAAAGGCCCAGCCCGATGCCTTTGTATGCGAAGTAACTCACCGAAGGTTGTGTGGAGAAACGGTGCATATTTATTTTGTAATAAGGATTTCCTACATTAAAATCAGCATACGAATAACCCGTATTAAGTGCTGTGTAAAATTTATTTTCCCATTTTTTGTACAGAATATATTCGTTTGTGATGATATAGTCTTTCAGAAATTTATCATCATTGCCGTAGTTTGAAGTATTGAAGCGCATAAACGAACTGCTAACTCCGATATTGTCGGTAATGGCATAGCTGATGCCAGCTCCCAACTGTTCGTTAAACAGGCTTCCGTTCAGGCTTATATGAAGGTCGTTTTTTTCATCGAACGGTACAATGTTTTGTGTTTGTGGCAAATAGTAAGAAGTTGTGCACGAAGAATTGAGCAATGCAACGACAGTGTAGATTATTGCCACAAAGAGTTTTGTGAAATGTGTATTCATAGTTATTCTTTTGTAAGAAACATGGAGGAATTAAGGTTGAGTATGTTGTAATTGGTTTTCATTTCGCCCCAATCGTGGTACGATTCTGTGTGTAATGTCCAGTTTGTTTTTTTACGGTAATAAACCGGGTCGATATACACAGTGTCGTTTTCGTCATTTACTCTGAAAATAATCACATCCGACAAAAAATCTTCGAATTGTGCTTCCGAAAGCCATAAATCATATTCGTAACCAGATATTTCAATCATTGAACCTCCGGCTCTTTCAATTTTAATTGCTTCATTATAAATGTTGTTTTTCAGAAAGTACAGCTCGAAGTTGGTTTCGTTCTTAATCGTTAATACTTCAAATACTTTTGGGTAGTAATTGTAGTCGGAAGAACACGAAAGAATTAATAGCGAGAGGATTAATAAAGGGATTTTCTTCATGATAGTCAATGGTTTTTATATAAATAACGACAAATACAATAGAACTGCTCCGGCGATAGCA
Organism: Paludibacter sp.; assembly: GCA_018054805.1. Next base: position 1,996 of record JAGPIU010000147.1, read on the forward strand.
ATGCTACCTGCAATACGATATATTTTTTTTGCCGGTGTAATTGTGATAGTGTCGCTTACCGGATTCCCGTTTTTTATTTCAATTTGGTAAGTTGTGTCTGTTTTTTGGGAATATAAATAATTTAAGCCTGTATATTGCACTGAATAATTGCCATCGGGGAGGTTTTCGATGGTGACCGACTTTACTCTTTTTTCGCTGAAAATAATGCTGTCGTTGAGTCGGAATGTGGTTTCGTTTGTACTTTTTGTGGGTTTCAGAAGTATTTTTCCGGTTTTTGATGCGTCGGGCTGATAGGTGTAAGTGTAATGCAGTCCGCAGGAGTTTAGAACAACTACAGTTGTGATAACAAAAAGTACTTTGAATGATAAATTTTTTCTCATGTTGGCGATTTTAAGTTTTACGATGCAATTCAGATTAATATTGTTGCATGCGTTTCACAAAGATAATATAAACTAATGCATAAAAAAACACCTAACAGGTTTTTGAAACTTGTTAGGTGTGAAGTATATACTTGTAAAAAGTAAGTTCTTATTTCCGGCTTCTGTTGCGCCATGGTTTTTCGCCACCCTGACGGCTGTCGTCACGACGTGGACGGCTTCCAGCTTCGCGTTTTTCACGAAAATCGCGTCCTTCGCTACGGTCGTTGCCACTGCTACGGCGTGCACGATATTCAGGTTTGCTTTTTCCTGAATCAACTGCTTTGCTGCCTTTTGCTTCAGCCACTTCATAGTCAGGTTCTTTGGCAAAAGCGGCTACTACTTTATCGGCCTGATCGGCAAATACATCGAAGAAAGTAAATTTGTTGGTTACTTCAATGGCGCCAATACTGATCGATTTGTCGTTGGTTACATCGTTGATAATGCCGAGGAAGCGTTTGGCGTTAATGCCTTCGCGTTCGCCCACGTTTATTTTCAGACGGATACGTTTGCCCGATTTGGCTCCGCGTTCGCCACGATCATTTCTGTCGCCGCGTTCAGCACGGTCACCTCTTTCGCCACGTTCTCTCGAACCGCGTTCGTTTTTTTCGTGGTAGTTCAGGTCTTCTGAGTCTTTGTAATAATCGAGGAAGCGGTTGAACTCAAGCGATACGAAACGTTTCAGAATTTCTTCCTTGCTCAGGTATTCGAGCTGTTTCATAATCTGAACCATGTACGGATCGATTTGTTCTTCGTTTACTTCCACATTTTCCATGCGGTCGATCATGTGGAAAAGTTGCTTTTTGCACACTTCCAATCCGTTTGGTATTTGTTGTTGTTCAAAATCTTTTTTAAGCATGCGCTCAATGTCCTTGATCTTGAATTTTTCTTTCGAATGTATAATTGATACCGAAATACCTTTTTTGTTGGCACGACCTGTTCGTCCACTTCGGTGTGTGTAAATTTCCACATCATCGGGCAGGTTGTAGTTGATTACGTGCGTCAGGTCGCTTACATCGAGTCCGCGGGCAGCCACGTCGGTAGCCACGAGCAACTGAATGTTACGAATGCGGAATTTTTGCATTACGGTGTCGCGTTGCGCTTGTGAAAGGTCGCCGTGAAGTGCATCGGCATTGTAGCCATCGTGCATCAATTTATCGGCTACTTCTTTGGTTTCCTGACGGGTGCGACAAAATACAATTCCGTAAATATCAGGATTCAAATCCACAATTCGTTTCAGAACGAGGTAACGCTGACGGGCCTGCGATACATAATAGATGTGCGCTACATTTTCAGAACCCGAGTTTTTAGTACCAATGGTAATTTCCTCGTAGTTTTTCATGTAACGTTTGGCAATCATTGCAATTTCTTTGGGCATAGTAGCCGAGAAAAGCATGGTGCGACG
>JAGPIU010000148.1 GCA_018054805.1 Paludibacter sp.
AAGCCTGCATGTGCCAAATGTAGCGTGCATTGTTATCAGCCTGTAATGCGTGAGAGAATACGTGTTGTAATGCGCTTTTCGGGTCTGCTTATGCCTTTTGTTCACCCGATTGAGACCATGGAGCATTACATGCCATTTCTGTTTAAACAAAGAAGATAGATCTACTTTTTTGCGGGAAGTTTTTTGCTGCCGTTGAGCGAAAGATATTTTACATTTTCTGTTACAGCGTGGGCCGTTTTAGTTGCTCCCGTGTATGCGTCCGGTTTTATGTCAGCTGCTTTCTGAATTTTTCTGCCATTCCATGAATTGAAAAATCCCTGATCGGTGAGCATTTGTACGTACGATGGCGTTTCGTAATGCGAGAGTATGGCTACTTTTTTTATAATAAAGTTTTTGTCGGTTACAATCATTACGGGCGTGGCATTGCAATAGCCGATTATCTGATTACAATAGTCGCGGCTGGTCATAGCATAACCAATTGTTTTCTCTTTCGCATCCAGTACTTTGTACCAATAATCGTTTATTTCCTCCACTTTTATAGCTTCGGCGAATACTTCATTTACAATTTCTTTGTTCGATACCTGATGTAAAACCATTCTTTGTCGGCGTCCCTGTGCGGTAGCTGCTCCTGCAATAAGTAAAAACAGTAAGATAAGCTCAGTCTTTTTCATTTTCTGCATGAAAAGAAAACGGTTCGAACTGGTTCTGAATCAGTTCGAACCGTTTTAAGGTTTATACGAAATATGATTTGTGTTCTGTTTTACTATCAGAATCCACTGTACACCATTTTTAACTTCATTCGTTTGTCAGAGTCGGGGTGCGAACCTGAATAAATTTTGGTGGTACTCATTGTGTTCTGATGTTTGATTTCAATAATACTGTTACTTCCGTTGTAAGTTAACGATACCGGTACAAGCATCATTTCAAGATTTCCGGTGAAATTCGGATTGTTTTTAAATTTCGTAGAAATAAGTTTTGCCATATCAAAGCTATAGTAGTAATTGTACTTTGTAGCGTCATCTTTATCCAGTTCGTACGAAATAGATGCTACGATAGCAGTGGTGTCGGTTGGCAACATTCTTTTACGGAAGAACTCATCGTATTTCGATTTGTCGATAAGCAAAAGGTTTTTTGCCAATGGCTGAGCCAGCGTGGTATCTTTTACATCCGTAGCATCAATACGCAAAGTGGCGCTGTTTATAATCAGTTTGCGCCCGTTCATGCTTATCGAATTCTTAATTTGCTCAAGCGGAATGTTCACCTTCGTGTAAATATTGGCAGGCGACGATATCAGATTAATTTCCGGTTTGTTGTCGTAGTAAAGTTTTACATCGGCTTTTTTCGGTTGCTGAAAACGGTTTATCTGACGAACTTCAGGGCTTGCCGAGTAGTTTACGTATGTTTTTACAACAGTCGAATCGGTAGCGCCAGGAGCAAGGTATTTATAGCTGAAATAATATCGCATTACGATACTTCGTACGTAAATCATACTGGCCGAACCAAAATCGGTAGTGATATACATTCCGTTAAATAATTTATGAAACATCGATACATTGTTCTCTGTGTCGGATGCATTATCATTGAATTTACGGTGAAGCATATTGTCTGAAAAGCGATTAAGGAAATCGGAACTGAGGTTGAATGCAATTGCTGTGGTGTCGGAACGTGGGATTACAGCATCTTTGGCTGTGAAAATTCGCGAACCGAGTAACACTTTGTTGGCCGGATCTACATAATCATCGGGATTTATATTGCTTGGGTAGGGCTGACTGTATTTGAAAATATTTCCACGATTCATTTCATATACATTCACCTGCATGGGCGAATATTTATCGCCAAACCACGACTTGTAATACATGAAAAGTTTTATAGAATCTCCTTGTGCTCCAGCGGGATATTCAAAATCCACAGGAGGCATAAATTGCGCGAAGATATCGGCGTAAGTAGTACCTGTGTTCGAAATATTATCCACAAATGTTCCGAGTAACAATGAGTCGGGACGCGAAAAGATAGATTCAACGCTGAAATTTTCGCTGGTGAGGTTGAATGATTTGGCATCAACCACTATGGTATCTCCCGGGAGTTGTATGCCTGCTCCGATATTTGTGATGTCATCGGTGCACGAGAATGCAAAAACCGACAGAAGAATAACAATAAAAAACGATTTAAATTTCATGAAAGTTATATGTTTATGAAATCATTTTGGCAAATAATATACGACAAGCAAAAGTCTCACTTTTGTGCTTCAAAAGTAGGTCGTTTTTTTCTTGTTAATGCTGTTTGGAATGAAATAATTTGTTTTTTTAAGAAGAATTTTGATATCCTCTGATTGTAAGGCATCAGACGAGACTATCGTAAAATCTTACATAATCGTCGGCATAATCGTCAGGGTCCTGAAATTCAAGAAAATTAATGTTCTTTTCGCCGATATATTTCAATACTTCGCTGTTGATATTTTTGCTCGATTGAATGACTCCATCCGAAAAATCGATTGCAAACTTTGTAAGCGCAGCAAAGTCAAGTTCCTTGTTTCTGATTTGTTGTACATCTTCGTCTTCGATACCTTCGAGACGAAGATTTTCCGCAAAGCCGGGTCGGAAAGGTTTTTTAAATTCATCGTCGAATACCGAGTACACAACTTTTGAGTTTTTGAAAAACGGATCCTGATTGTAAGCTTTTTTGATGTAAAGAGGCGCGAGAGCCGTCATCCAGCCTTGACAATGAATTACGTCCGGCGTCCAGCGCAGTTTTTTTACCGTTTCCATTACACCACGTATGAAAAAAATAGTACGCTCGTCATTGTCTTCGTATTCTTCTCCGTTGTCGTCGGCTACAGTGTTTTTGCGATGGAAATAGTCTTCATTGTCAATGAAATAAACCTGCATACGTGCAGCCTGAATAGAAGCAACTTTTATAATAAGTGGATGGTCGGTGTCGTCGATAATCAGATTCATTCCCGAGAGGCGAATCACTTCGTGCAGTTGATTGCGTCTTTCGTTTACAGCTCCGAATTTTGGCATGAAAGTGCGGGTTTCCCTTCCTCTGTCCTGGACAGCTTGTGGTAAAAAACGACCCATGTTAGCGATTTCCGATTCCGGTAGATAAGGGAAAATTTCCTGTGAGATATAAAGAACTTTGTTTACTTTTTTCATGCTTTTGTACGGGGCCTAAAAATATTTCAAATCAGTATGCAAAGATATATAAAAAAAATCGGATATACACAAGTATTTACAGATTTTTGTTAAGTGTGTTGTTTTATTGTATTGAAATACAGTGCGGTATGTGAAATGCCCGGATTGGACTGTTTTTTACAATGAGGATAGCAATGTTTGAAAAACACGTCCTGCTACTGTTGTTTTATTTTTTAATGGATATAAATCAGTGCTTTAATGTCCTGCATTGAACTGTATTATATGTTTTTAATATGGCTCAAAGTTTATTTCCGAATAAGTTTTCGTACTTTTGCACTCAATTTTTAAAATCGGATTTTGCACATGCAATGTATATTTATACTAAGTGGTGTTTAAAGAATGATTCAGAAAAACATAAACAAAACAAATGGTGTTTTATCAATACCTGTTTTGAACGACAATTGTCACAAAAAAATATAAGCGATGAAAATAATTTCGGATCCCCGAAAGCTTAAAACTGAAATTGATAGTTTCAGAAAATCAGGCCTTAAAATAGGTTTTGTGCCCACAATGGGCGCTTTGCATTCCGGGCACATCACCCTTGTCGAAAATTCAGTAAGAGAAAATGATGTCACAGTGGTCAGCATTTTTGTAAATCCCACTCAGTTTAACAATG
>JAGPIU010000149.1 GCA_018054805.1 Paludibacter sp.
ACACTTTGATTTCTACTTCCACACCGCTTGGCAATTCAAGTTTCATCAACGCATCCACAGTTTTAGCTGTTGAGCTGTAAATGTCGATAAGACGTTTGTACGAACAAAGTTCGAATTGCTCACGCGATTTTTTGTTTACGAAAGTTGAACGGTTCACAGTAAAAATACGTTTGTGAGTTGGCAATGGAATTGGACCACTAACCACTGCACCTGTAGCTTTTACAGTTTTTACGATTTTCTCTGCTGATTTGTCAACCAGATTGTGATCGTAAGATTTCAGTTTGATACGAATTTTTTGACTCATGTCGTTTTTATTAATTGATAATTTATTGTTTTCTCCGGATAAGAGTCATTCACTATCCGGGTTTATTTTGTAAACTACCGACAGCAGAACAAATCTGCTGACGGTAGCTTAATAATTTTTACAGAAGTTCTACTTTACCTTTGAATTCAGCTACTACTTCTTTAGCAATAGAGTTAGAAACTTCAGCATAGTGATCGAATTCCATCGACGAAGTAGCACGACCGGAAGTAATGGTACGCAAAGCTGTTACATAACCAAAGGTTTCAGCCAATGGTACTTTTGCTTTCACGATACGTGCGCCTGTACGGCTCGATTCCATTCCTTCAACCTGTCCGCGACGTTTGTTCAGGTCACCAATTACATCACCCATGCTTTCTTCCGGCGTAACCACTTCCATTTTCATGATAGGTTCCAGAAGAATTGGTTTTGCTTTGGCACAAGCTTCTTTATAAGCCATCTGAGCACAAATTTCGAACGACAACTGATCCGAGTCAACTGCGTGGAACGAACCATCGATCAAAGTTACTTTCAGTTTATCGAGAGGGAAACCGGCAAGTACACCATTTTTCATGGCAATCTGGAAACCTTTCTGGATAGAAGGGATATATTCTTTAGGGATATTACCACCTTTTACCACGTCAACAAATTGCAGACTTCCTTCAAAATCCTTGTCGGCTGGTTCAACACGTACAATAATGTCGGCAAATTTACCACGACCACCCGATTGCTTTTTGTAAACCTCGCGGATTTCAACAGCTTTCGAAATAGCCTCTTTGTACGATACCTGAGGACGACCCTGATTACATTCTACTTTGAACTCACGTTTCAAACGATCGATAATGATTTCGAGGTGAAGCTCACCCATACCACTAATAATAGTCTGACCCGATTGTTCCTGAGTGTGTACAGTAAATGTTGGATCCTCTTCGGACAGTTTAGCCAATCCCATACCAAGTTTATCAAGGTCTTTCTGAGTTTTAGGCTCAATAGAAATACCAATCACAGGAGCAGGGAAATCCATCGATTCGAGGGTGATAGGATGTGCTTCGTCGCACAAAGTATCTCCGGTACGAATATCTTTGAAACCAACACCGGCACCAATATCACCAGCCGAAATCAAATCAACAGGATTCTGTTTGTTTGAGTGCATCTGGAAGATACGTGAAATACGCTCTTTCTTTTCGGTACGTGTATTATAAATGTACGAACCAGCAGGAAGCTGACCTGAATATACGCGGAAGAAGCACAAGCGACCTACATAAGGGTCGGTAGCAATCTTAAATGCCAAAGCACACAATGGCTCTTTTGCATCAGGATGACGCACTACCTGCTTTTCAGGATCGCGCGGATCATTACCCACGATTTCAGGAGTATCCAGCGGGCTTGGAAGGAAAGCACAAACAGCATCGAGCATAGTTTGTACACCTTTGTTTTTGAACGACGAACCACAAATCATCGGATTGATTTCCATTGCAATGGTACCTTTACGGATAGCCGCTTTAATCTCATCTTCAGTAATTGTTGAAGGATCATCGAAGTATTTTTCCATCAGTACATCGTCGAACTCTGCAATAACTTCGAGCATTTTATCTCTCCATTCCTTAGCTTCATCGAGCAGGTCAGCAGGAATTTCTTCCACATCATAAGCCGCACCCATAGTTTCGTCGTGCCACAGAATGGCTTTCATTTTAATCAAATCAACAACGCCTTTGAATTTCTCTTCGGCGCCAATCGGAATCTGAATAGGGCAAGGTTTAGCGCCAAGCACCTCTTTTACCTGACGCACCACTTCGAAGAAGTCGGCACCAGATCGGTCCATTTTGTTCACGTAACCAATACGTGGCACATTATATTTGTCAGCCTGACGCCATACGGTTTCCGACTGAGGCTCCACACCACCTACGGCACAGAAAGCAGCAACTGCTCCATCGAGAATACGAAGCGAACGCTCTACCTCTACTGTAAAGTCCACGTGTCCCGGAGTATCAATCAGGTTGATTTTGTATTTATCGCCCAGATAATTCCACGAAGTAGTGGTTGCAGCTGAAGTAATGGTAATACCACGCTCCTGCTCCTGCTCCATCCAGTCCATAGTAGCAGCACCATCGTGCACCTCACCAATTTTGTGAGTCAGACCGGTATAAAACAGGATACGTTCTGAAGTAGTTGTTTTACCGGCATCGATGTGCGCCATGATACCGATATTTCTGTTATAACTTAAATCTCCTTTAGCCATTTGTTAACTGTTGAATTTCTTTTTAAATGGTTGTGTATTCAATTAAAATCGGAAGTGTGCGAATGCGCGGTTAGCTTCAGCCATACGGTGCATATCTTCTTTACGTTTGAAGGCACCACCCTGGTTGTTGAAAGCATCAACGATTTCGGCAGCCAACTTATCGGCCATCGAACGTCCGCCACGTTTACGGGCATACAATATAAGATTCTTCATTGAAATTGATTCCTTGCGATCAGCACGGATTTCGGTAGGTACCTGAAAAGTAGCACCACCCACACGACGCGATTTAACTTCGACCAGTGGAGTAATATTTTCGAGTGCTTTTTTAAAGATATCGAGGGGAGCTTTTTCTTCGTTCGGAAGTTTGTTTTTTACAACTTCGAGCGATGAATAAAAAATGTCGAAGGCAGTAGATTTTTTGCCATCATACATTAAGTGGTTTACAAATTTTGTAACCATCGACTCATTGAAAACGGGATCGGGGAGAATGACCCGTTTTTTTGGTTTCGACTTTCTCATTTTTTACTAAAATTTCGTCTTTGTTTTTTTTGGTTGCCTTAGTTTTACTTCAACGATTCCTCCGAATCATTTACTCAACCTGTCATCTGCTACCTTGAAAACGCCAACAAGTGTTTAAACTTGATTTTGTTAATCTCTTTTGTTTGAAAAGAATTTGTTTCCGAACTCAGGTATTATTTCTTTTTACCTTTTGCGGGTGCCCCTTTTGCAGGTGCCTGTCCTGGTTTCGGACGTTTAGCTCCGTATTTCGAACGACGCTGTGTACGGCCATTTACTCCGGCTGTATCCAAAGTTCCACGAACCACGTGATAACGCACACCCGGAAGGTCTTTTACACGACCACCACGAACCATCACGATTGAGTGTTCCTGCAAGTTGTGTCCTTCGCCCGGAATGTAAGCATTCACTTCTTTCTGGTTAGTCAAACGTACACGTGCAACTTTACGCATTGCCGAGTTCGGTTTTTTAGGAGTGGTAGTGTACACACGCACGCAAACACCACGACGCTGTGGACATGAATCCAGTGCGGGTGATTTACTTTTGTCGATGAGTTCTGCTCTTCCTTTTCTAACTAATTGTTGAATTGTAGGCATTTCTGTTTGTTTTTATAACTTTAATTACTTAATTTTCTGACCAAAATGGTTTTTGTCCAAAATGGGTTGCAAAGGTACAAACTTTTTTCAAAAAAACAATGCTACCAACTAAAATTATTTGAGAGTGAGGAAAAAAGAGCTTTTT
>JAGPIU010000150.1 GCA_018054805.1 Paludibacter sp.
AGCGCGGTAGTGTTGAGTACGCTTTCCATTTGCGGAGCTTCGGGTACAGGCAATAATTGCAGGTAAAGCGGATTGAAGTTGATGCTGTCCACTCCTGAAATGCTGATATTGGTTTCGCCACCCGATTTTCTGAAAATTCTCATTTCGCTGGTTTGCGGGTCGAAAGTGATGCTGTCGATGTCCGGGGTCGCTATGTTTTCAACCGAAAGATTGGGTTTGAATACATTCAGCGGATATTGTGCGTAAGTAGTATGCAGTGTGAAAAATGCAATGGCAATGAGTAGTATTTTTCTCATAATTTTGTGAATTTTGCAACTTTATGATCAAGTTTAAGTATATAAATTCCTTTAGCTAAATCTCCTGTGTGAATCTGAGTTTCGCGGTCCGACGCTTTCTGCGAAATGACAGTGGCCCCGCTAATGTTCATAATCTGAATTGTTTGATTATTGGTTGTTTTTACATAAATATAATCGCTGGCAGGATTCGGGTAGATCAGTATTTCTGTATTTACAGACTGAACTTTTTTGACGCCTGAGATTGTTCCGAAAATCATTTTGCTGATATCCGATAGTGCTACATTTCCTGTTTGACCGCTGTTGTAATGCACTGTCATGGCATCGTTGCTGAAGGTTAGTTTTCGCAGGTCGCTCAGCGCTGTCTGCACTGCGCTTTGATCTTTTTTTTGTATTTCCAGCGTGGGCGATTGAGCCTTTAACCCGATTGCGAAGAAGCTGCTGAAAACAATCATAATCAGAAGAGTGTAAGTTTTTTTCATCTGTATTTTGTTTGAGTTTTTACTGAATTATCAGTTTACAAATATACTCAGGAAATACATTTTGCTGGTTGAGTATATTGCCATATGAGTGGAATTTTATGTAAAGTCAGAAGCTGTAAGTAATTGTTAGAACAAGAATTCTGTATCCGGATATTAATGGTTAATGGTGTTTAGCAATTTGTTTACATGTACCATAGCCATATTTAAACTGTGGAAAAATTGACATGGTTCAACTAATTATAGCGTCCGGCTCTTAATTTGTAACAGAATAATTTGCGATTGCTTATATTCTCAGATTTTCGACTTTATTGAACGAAAAGTGTACTTTTGGTTTGTCTGTAAGTGCTATTTTTGTAAGGTAAATAAAAAGGCTGTTTAGTTATCAATCAATTCAATATAAATATCTAAAAATTAAAATGAAGTTTTCCAGATGCATGTTTTTGGGGCTGTTATGCAGCATTGTGAGTGTTAGCGCTGCACCCCGCAAGTCGGAAGTTATTGAGATCATCAATAAAGTGAATTATCATTGGCAGGAATCGCATCCAAATCCCGGACGTGCTTTTTGGGACAATGCGGCTTACCATACCGGAAATATGGAAGCGTATCATCTAACGAAAAATGAAGATTTCAGAGCCTACTCTGAGAAATGGGCAGTTCAAAACAAATGGATGGGCGCTCAAAGCACCGATCGTTCAAAATGGAAGTATCACTATGGCGAATCGCACGATTTTGTATTGTTTGGCGATTGGCAAATTTGCTTCCAGACTTATATTGATCTTTATCATTTGGCGCCCGATAGCATGAAAATTGCGCGCGCCATTGAAGTTATGGAGTATCAGATGAGCACGGCTAAAAACGATTACTGGTGGTGGGTAGATGGTCTTTATATGGTAATGCCTGTAATGACAAAGCTTTACAAAATCACCGGAAAGGAAATTTATCTCGAAAAACTTTATGAGTATTATAAATTTGCCGACGATCTGATGCTCGACCCCGAAACAGGACTTTACTATCGCGATGCCAAGTATATTTACCCCAAACACAAAAGTGCAAATGGCAAAAAGGATTTCTGGTCGCGTGGAAATGGCTGGCTCTTTGCCGGACTGGCCAAAATCATTCCCGATTTGCCAAAAGACTACAAGCATCGTGATGTATTTGTAAATCAGTATAAACGCATGGCAAAAGCGCTTATGGCCGAACAGCAGAAAGAGGGTTACTGGACGCGTAGTTTGCTCGACCCGGCGCATGCTCCCGGTCCCGAAACCAGTGGCACTGCCTTTTTTACCTACGGCTATCTGTGGGGGTTGAACAATGGCTATCTGAAAGGTTGTAAGTATAAAAAAACGGCCATGAAAGGCTGGAAATATCTTACTACTGTGGCTCTGCAGGACGATGGTCGTGTGGGATATGTGCAGCCTATAGGTGAAAAAGCCATCCCCGGACAAATTGTGGATGCTAACTCTACAGCCAACTTTGGTGTCGGCGCTTTTCTGCTGGCTGCCTGTGAAATGGCCAGATTTACAAACAAATAATCAGTTTTATTTTTTTTTTGACATGAGAAATTTCTTTAAATCATTATTGCTAATAATTATTACTGCTCTATTCTGTATAAGCCCTGCTACGGCGCAAACTCAGAATTTTGAAGCAGGAAAAAATACCTATTTGCTTAACGGAAAGCCTTTCGTGGTTCGTGCCGGCGAATTGCATTATACCCGCATCCCTCGTCCGTATTGGGAGCACCGCATTCAAATGCTGAAAGCTATGGGTATGAATACAGTTTGTATTTACCTTTTCTGGAACATTCATGAACAGGAGCAGGGTGTGTTTGATTTCAGCGGTCAGAACGATGTGGCCGAGTTTATTCGTCTCATTCAGAAAAATGGTATGTATTGTATCGTTCGTCCCGGTCCTTATGTGTGTGCCGAATGGGACATGGGCGGATTGCCCTGGTGGTTGCTGAAAAAGAAAGACCTGCAGGTGCGCCGCAAATCTGATCCGTTTTTTATGGAACGAACACGCATCTATCTGAACGAAACAGCTAAAATACTGGCGCCTTTTCAGATTCAGAATGGCGGTCCGGTGATTATGGTTCAGGTTGAAAACGAATATGGCACCTGGGGTAATGATGGAAAATATATGGAGCAAATCCGCGATTATATCCGTGAGGCGGGTTATGATAAAGTGTCGTTGGTGCGTTGCGACTGGTCTTCGAATTTCTTCAGATACAATGTCGAAGGTGTGGAAAAGGCAATCAACTTTGGTGCCGGATCGAACATCGACGATCAGTTCCGTAAGTTCAAAGAGTTAAATCCCGATGCGCCGCTGATGTGTGGCGAATACTGGACCGGTTGGTTCGACCAGTGGGGACGAGCGCACGAAACACGCGATGTAAACAGCTTTATCGGCAGTTTAAAAGATATGATGGATCGTAAGATATCGTTCAGCCTTTACATGGCGCATGGCGGTACTTCGTTCGGACAATGGGCCGGTGCCAATGCCCCTGCTTATGCGCCCACAACTTCGTCGTACGACTATAATGCACCCATCGACGAGGCCGGAAATCCTACCGAGAAATTTTATGCCATTCGTAATTTGCTGAAAAATTATCTTCAGGAAGGTGAGGTCTTGACTGACATTCCAGCGAATCCTGAAAAAATCATTCGTGTGCCCGAAATTGCATTCAAAATGACAGCCTCGCTTTTCGATCAGTTGCCTGCTCCTAAAACGACCGAACATATTCAGCCAATGGAGTTTTTTGATCAGGGCTGGGGTACAATTCTTTACCGGAAACAAATTCCTGCAAGTGAACGCAAACAACAGTTGGTTATCACTGATGTGCACGACTGGGCTACAGTTTTTATCGATGGCAAACCGATCGCTACACTCGATCGTCGTAAAGGTGAAAAAACGGTAGAAATTCCTGCTTTGAAAAAGGCTGCCCGACTCGATATTCTGGTAGAAGGTATGGGGCGTGTGAATTATGGCGAAGCGATTATCGACCGAAAAG
>JAGPIU010000151.1 GCA_018054805.1 Paludibacter sp.
TCATTAATTATTGTTGCGTTTTTTATGAGTAGTTTCGACATTTTGTGTGAGTTTTATGCATTAAAACAGATTCTGGCACTATCTGGTTTTCTGTTTAACCGGAAATTTACGAAACCAACTGTTTAACTTGAGCTGAATGACACCAAAAAATGCTTCTCCAAAAATACCACCACTCATTTTGGAAGTTCCAAGTTCACGATTTATAAAGATAATAGGCACTTCGGTAAGTTTAAAACCACATTTATAGGCGGTGAATTTCATTTCCACCTGAAAAGCATATCCTTTAAAGCGTATTTTATCGAGTTCGATGGTTTCGAGCACTTCGCGTCGATAGCATTTAAAACCAGCGGTTGTATCGGCAATTTTCATTCCCAGCACAAAACGCACATATTTCGAGGCAAAGTACGACATGAGCACACGTCCGATTGGCCAGTTCACCACATTTACACCTGTTATATAGCGCGAACCAATGGCCACATCGGCTCCCATATTGGCACATGCATCATAAAGTCGGGCTAAATCGTTGGGATTGTGCGAAAAATCGGCATCCATTTCGAAAATATAGTCATAACCATTGGCTAAGCCCCATTTAAAACCAGCGATGTAGGCAGTTCCCAGACCGAGTTTCCCCTGACGTTCGACCATAAAAAGGCGATCGGGGAATTCCTGCTGAAGCTTTTTGACGATTGCAGCAGTTCCATCCGGTGATCCATCCTCAATAATAAGGATATGAAACGACAGAGGCTGATTAAAAACAGCTCTGATAATATTCTCAATATTTTCCTTTTCGTTGTAGGTTGGAATAATTACTAATTTCGCTGGCATGATTATGGGTTTTAAAACGGATAAACTATTTAAAAAAAAACTATATTTTAAGCAATTAACAACAAATCAATCAAACACATAAAGCTCCGAAGGTGAATAACGGTCGAGCACTACAAGTTGAATATCTTCTCCCACTTTTACATTTTTTTTGGTCAAGCTATCGGCAACTGTTTGAAAAGCTTTTTCCGGACTATTGTTTTCGCGGCTCAGGTGACACAAAAAAACATATTTCAATTTTTCATTGTAATTCTCAGAGAGAAAGCCTGCGGTTTGAGTATTACACAAATGTCCGTTGCCATTTCGGATACGCTCCTTTAAATGAATGGGATATGGGCCATTTTGAAGCATTTCGTTATCGTAATTAGCTTCGAGCACCATATAATCAGCAACTTTCAGATTTTCAGCGGCATTTTCGCACACATGACCCAAATCAGTAGCAAAGGTAAATATTTTTTCTTTATAACATACTTTGTAACCCACATTATCAGTGGCATCGTGCGAAACCGGAAAAGCTGTCACATTAAAATCGCGAATCTGCACAGTTTCAAACTTTTCGATAAATTTCCGGCTTGTATGAAGTTTTTCGGTCACACAATAACTTCGCTGCACTCCTTCGTGCGTCAATCGGGTGGCATAAACCGGTATATTATAACGTTCGCCAAGCGAACCTATTGCCCTGATGTGGTCGGCGTGATCGTGAGTAACAAATACAGCCATTATATTGTGAAAATCCAATCCGATATTTCTGAGATTTTTCCTTATAGTCCTCACTCCTATCCCTGCATCAATCAGAATACCATACGAAGCATTGCCCAGAAAATAACAATTTCCACTGCTTCCGCTCCCCATGCTCTGAAATCTCAATTTGTCCATATTTTCGATTCTAATAATAAGTTTACAAAATTAACACTAAAAACTGATTAATCAGCAGAAAATATCGGAAATAAAGTTAAGCATTTGGGCATTCAGCCATAAAATTGTATAAAATGAAATAATGTTGGATTACAAAAAATGTAATTTTGGACAATTATACTCCATTCTGTACTAATTATGAATCAGGCAAAATAAATATCAGAATTAAATCTTTATATTTGCATGTGTATTTGTTAACTTTGAATTTATGAACGATACAAGACGATTGATTGCTGTTGCAGTTTTTTCACTCATCGTATTATTATTCAACATAATATTATTCCCGATGACTGAAATCAATAATCCATCGGAAGGTTTTACAATGTTGGATTTACGTTCATCTTACGACCTAAATTATGTAATGAAATTATTTGGCACTATCGGCACAGAAGGACGTTTGCACTATCTGTACTTTTTAGTTGCTGATACAATATACATTTATGCCTATTTTATGCTTTCGTGGCATGTCATTATTTTTTTGCAGAGAAATATTGGAAAACTTGGAGTGCTTACAGCATTTCTTCGCTTTTCGGCAATTCCTGCAATTCTATTTGATATTTTCGAGAACATTAATACCTTGTTGTTGCTTTTGAATTTTCCCGAAATTACCGATAAAATGGTTTCAAGAGGATCTGTAGCAAGCATGTTAAAGTGGTATTGTGTTTCGGGACTCGTATTAATCGTTATCAGCTACACATTCTATCTGCTTTTACGACAATTATTCTGGATTTTGAGAAATAAAACAAATATTATTCAACCAACAAAAAATACTTAACATTTATGACTTTTCAAACCGAATTTACGCTCCGTGCGCGCTCACGTGGTATGCATTTGATTACCGACGAAATTATCAGCAATCTTCCACGATTACCCGAGGCAGGAATCCTGAATTTGTTTATGAAACATACTTCTGCCGGACTTACAATAAACGAAAATGCCGATCCTGATGTACAAGTTGATTTAAGCAGAATATTTGACAAACTGATTCCTGAAAACGAACCGTTTTACGTACATACACTCGAAGGCGACGATGATATGCCGGCGCATGCAAAGTCTTCTATCGTGGGAGTAAGCCTTTCAATTCCTGTTACAAAAGGAAAACTAAATATGGGTGTTTGGCAGGGCATATATCTTTGCGAATTTCGACTTCATGGAAAATCAAGAAAGGTAGTCGCAACAATAATCAGCTAATTTAAAACGAATTAATAAAAATACAGAAATTTGAATTCAATAAGGAATGAGGAAACTAAAAATCTTTTCAACAGCATTGTTTTTTCTGATATTTCTTCAAATAAGCGCCATTGAATTAACCCGTGAGCGGGCACTGAGTTTATCCCGAATGCCACTTTCCTGTATTTCGCAGGAATGGCCGAACAAAACTTCGCACATGTCCGACAGCGCCGACGATCACCGGCTGTTACCGTCCGAAATTCATCCCGTTTTTTTTGGTTGCCTCGATTGGCACAGCAGCGTTCATGGACACTGGTTGCTGGTAAAAATTCTGAAACAATTTCCCGATATTGAAAACCGTGACAGTATTATAAGCCTGCTCAATCAATCGTTTAAAACTGAAAAAATGATTGAAGAAGCTGCATATTTCAGTCAATACACAGGTGGAAAAACGTTTGAACGTACTTATGGTTGGGCATGGTTGCTAAAACTCGACGAGGAATTGCTGCTCTGGGACGATCCACAGGCCCGCGAATGGCATAAAACGCTACAACCGTTGACCAAAACGATTGTAAAACTATGGAAAGACTTTCTACCCAATCAAACTTACCCTAACCGTACCGGCGTTCATCCAAATACGGCTTTCGGACTGGCTTTTGCCATTGATTATGCAAGAGCTGTGAATGATAAAGAGTTCGAAAATCTGATTATTCAAAAAGCAACAGACTTCTATGTTGACAACCAAAAAGTTCCGGCATATTTTGAGCCCGATGGAAGCGATTTTTTCAGCCCTTCGCTGCTTGTGGCCGACCTTCTACGTAGAATAATGACAAAAGACGATTTCTCGAAATGGTTCGACAGA
>JAGPIU010000152.1 GCA_018054805.1 Paludibacter sp.
GAAATAGCCAGCAGCGGTCCTCCGATATTATATCCAATTGCGATAAAAATAATCCCCGCTCCCACTTCACCACGTGTAAACATACCAATCGACAAAGCCAAACGTTCGCGTAAACTGCGATCGCGATAATAAAACATTGGAACCATTTTACCCAGATTGGAAAGCAACGATACCACTACCACATGAATAGCAATTTGCCCCCACGAAAGGTCAGGCATTACCACTCCGGCATCGGTTACCGAAACAGTATGGATTTGTCCCATAAACACCGGCATACTTATACCTACCAGGAACATAAAAATATATGAAATCAAATTCGCTGCACTTTGGTCGGTCTTCGACTCATTATGGTTGGTTTTAATTACCATCCCCAGAATAAAAGCAGGCAAAAGCACTTCGATATGCACACCATTTTCTGAAATTATTTTTGATGTCCGATATATAAATTCGCTTGTAAACACCACTACAGCAGCATACGACAATATATGATACCACTTTTGAGGCAAATTAAATGCATTGATTTTTTTCCAACCAATAAACAAAAGCAGAAAAACAACGACCAGAATAATGTGCAACTCCCACTGAAGTCCAACCATTAAAATCTGAAGCGGAATCATCAACAAAATAGTATCAAGGTCGTCGAAAATAGCCAATGTTTGAATTTTTTTATAAAACCAGCTCTTTTTCAAACCAATAGCAGCCAGCATTGTAAATAAAATACCCGCAGAAGTAGGTGCGGCAAAACGGCTCAGCAACAAATTGGCTTTCCACGACTCCCAATCCCAAAACATTCCTTCGGGCATCAACGACATATAATACACAGCCACAAGTAACCAGGGAGCAGCAGCTGTGATCATTGCCACAAAATAATCGGTGCGGTAACTGCGCCACTGACTTTTATCAAGTTCGAACTCGCGGCCCACATTTATCATAATAAACGAAAGTGCAACCGAAAGAAGCAAACCATTTACCGACCTGAAACTTCCATAATTTCCCCCGAGCAGATCAGGTAAAATTTGTGAAATAATCAAACCCGTAACGAGGCAAATAGAGAAAATAATAATCTTTTTCATAAGTTTGTAATCTGATTTGTACTGAAATATATTTCAATGTTTAAATAATGAATACGGAAAACTCTCTTTCCGGTTATAAATCAGCTTTTTGTCCTAAAAAAACTGATTGCAAAGATAGTAAAAACCATTGTTTTACCAAATATAAAATATGCTCCTGTACATACATAACAGGGAAAATATCCAAGCAAGTTAAACACACATATATTATTTTTAGTTCGATACAGCTATCTAAAAATCTTTTTCTCAAACATTTATAAATATTCAGAAAACATTCTGTAGCATACTAAAAAAATAATTTGTTTAAAAGACAAAATAATTAAAGAAATTTTTCCGCAATCGACAAATAAGTGCTATCTTTGTCATATAGAAAACGAAGAATAATTAACTAATAACTCAACAAGAATTATGTCAAAAGTAACGGTAGTAGGTGCCGGAAATGTAGGCGCCACATGTGCAAATGTACTTGCATTCAACGAAGTAGCTGACGAAGTAGTAATGCTCGACGTAAAAGAAGGCATTTCGGAAGGTAAAGCCCTCGATATGTTCCAAACAGCAGCTTTACTTGGTTTCGATTCAAAAATCACAGGTTGCACCAACGATTATGCACAAACAGCAGGTTCAGATGTAGTGGTAATCACTTCAGGTATTCCACGCAAACCGGGCATGACCCGCGAAGAGCTTATCGGTGTAAATGCCGGTATCGTTAAAAGCGTAGTCGAAAACATCCTGAAACACTCACCAGAAGCCATTATTGTGGTTGTAAGTAACCCAATGGACACCATGACGTATCTGGCATTGAAAGCAACAGGTCTGCCAAAAAACAAAGTAATTGGTATGGGTGGTGCACTCGACAGCGCTCGTTTCCGTTGCTACCTGAGCAAAGCGCTCAATGTTAATCCAAACGAAATCGAAGCTATGGTAATCGGTGGTCATGGCGATACAACCATGATTCCTTTGGCTCGTTACGCTTCGTACAAAGGTCGTCCGGTATCTGAACTGCTCAGCAAAGAAGCGCTCGACAAAGTAGTTGCCGACACAATGGTGGGCGGTGCCACACTTACCGGTCTGCTCGGAACTTCTGCATGGTATGCTCCGGGAGCTGCTGCAGCTTACCTTGTTGAATCAATTATCCACAACCAGAAAAAAGTAATCCCTTGCTGCGTATCACTCGAAGGCGAATATGGTCAGAACGATATTTGCATCGGTGTTCCTTGCGTAATTGGCAAAGATGGTCTCGAAGAAATTCTGGATTACAAACTGAACGCTGAAGAATCTGCCCTGTTCGCAAAAAGTGCAGCAGCTGTTCGCGGAACAAATGATGTATTGAAAGAGATCAACGTATTGTAATCTGTTTCAAATTTTATTGCAAAAAGCTGTTCGGTTTTCTCCGAACAGCTTTTTTTATGCTGTAAACCGAAAAAACACTGAAAATGAAAGCGCTAAACACTATCAGCACTGTGAAAAATATTTAAAACCCGGAAAATTTCACTTCAAATACGAATATTTATCCCCAATTTTTAATTTTATTCTATGTGATTGTTTTATCTTTGTACTCGTTATAAAATTAATTCATTTACGGTTTAAATTATAGTATGAATAACTATCTTCAAACGCATCGCTATTTACTGCAATATTCAATAAAACCATCTGTTCAGCGAACTGCAGTAATGGATTACCTGCTGAAAAACAGAACCCATCCAACTATCGACGAAATTTACTCTGCTTTGAGTCCTTCGATGCCCACTTTGTCGAAAACCACTGTGTACAACACATTAAACCTTTTCCTCGAAAAAGGCGCAGTACAACAACTTGTTATCGATGAAAAAAACGCACGTTACGATATCGACATGTCATTACACGCACATTTCATATGTAAACAGTGTGGTAAAATACACGATATTTTCAATCTGAAACCAGAGCTTTTCGAGAAACCGGAGAACACAGGCTTCAGCATTCAGAATGTTGAAATCTCTTATTCAGGTATTTGCAATAGTTGCAAAGGAAACTAACACCCACGTAAACTCAGATATTTTAAAAGCACACCAAACCGGATGTGCTTTTTTTCGTTTCTATTTCATATCTTTGAACACCGATTGTTCAGAAAAATGAAATAATACAAACTTTTATTGATCCTCATAAAACAGCAGAAAATGAGAAAACTCACACTTATAATCGCTTCTCTATTGGTCATTTCAATGACATACGGACAACAAAAAGTAAAAAAAGGTCTGGGATTTGGCGCGTTGCCCGCCATTTCGTACGATTCCGACCTTGGTTTTCAATATGGTGCGCTGGTTAATCTGTACCATTATGGCGATGGTTCGCGCTTTCCAAAATACGATCATTCCATGTATTTCGAATGGTCACGTTACACCAAAGGCACTGGTATCAATCGCTTTATGTACGATTCCGACAAACTGCTTCGTGGTGTTCGTACTACTGTGGATGTGACCTATCTTACTGACCAAATGATGGATTTTTACGGCTTTAACGGATATCAGACCAACTACGATGCAGATATGAGCAAAACATACCGCCATTTTTACAAGAATGAGCGAAACATGTTCCGTATAAAAGCTGATTTTCAGGGTAATTTTAAAGAATCAAAATTAGGCTGGGTAGCCGGATATACCTTTTACAATTTTGCCAACGATACTGTGGACATTGTAAAATTCGGA
>JAGPIU010000153.1 GCA_018054805.1 Paludibacter sp.
AGGTTATATTGCGAAGCCATGATTTCGCCATAAGCGCCGGCTGAGCGAAGTGCAATAATGTCGCCGCGTTTGGTGGCATTCATCACATAATCCTTGGCAAAGGTATCGGACGATTCGCAGATCGGCCCAACCACATCATAAGTTTCTTCGGCTTTGTCCGACGAAAGATTTTCGATACGGTGATAAGCCTGATACAGCGCAGGACGAATGAGTTCGGTAAATCCGGCATCGAGAATGGCGAATTTTTTCGAAGTACCTTCTTTTACATACAATACTTTCGAAATAAGACTACCACACTGAGCTACCACTGCACGTCCGAGTTCGAAATGCAATGTCTGACCGGGACGAAGTGTAAGATGTTCGCGGAAAATTTTAAAATAAGCAGCAAAATCAGGCACAGGGAAGTGGTTCGGATGCTCGTAGTTGATACCCAGTCCGCCACCTACATTGATATGCAGCAAAGCCACACCACGACTTTCGAAATGCTCCTGAATTTCATTTACCTTTACACAGAGATCCTGAAAAGGCGTCATATCGGTAATTTGCGATCCGATGTGAAAGTGAATTCCCACTAATTCAACATTCGCCAGCGATTTTACCAGATCAGTAACTTTCTCAAGCTCCGAAAGATTGATTCCAAACTTATTTTCGTTCAATCCTGTAGTGATGTAATGATGCGTATTAGCGCTCACATTTGGATTGATACGCAGCGCCACGCGCGCTTTTTTGCCTTTGGCAGCAGCCAGTTCGTCAATCACTTCCAATTCGGGGACCGACTCCACATTGAAGCAGAAAATATCGTTGTCGAGCCCAAGATTGATTTCCCAGTCGGCTTTACCCACACCGGCAAAAACCACTTCCGAAGCAGGAATTCCCGCATCGAGTGCAGCCTGCACTTCGCCACCGCTTACACAGTCGGCACCCAGTCCGGCATTTTTAATAGTGGCCAACACCTGCGTGTTTACATTGGCTTTCATGGCATAATGCACTTTGAAACTGCCTTTGTGCTGGTTTATTTCGTTGAGTGTAGCCCGTAACACATTCAAATCATAAAAATAAAACGGAGTTTGTATTGCACCGAGTTTATCTACCGGGTAATTTGCTTTTATCATATACATTATTTATCGAAAAAACACTTTAAAAAAAGCCGGCTTAAAGCAAGCCGGCTTTTGTAAAAAACAATATTTTAGTTGAAAAGTTCGCGACTCAAAGCTTCGAGCGCGCGCTTCTTGTCCTCAGCGTTGATCAGGAACGATACATTGTAGTTGCTACCACCATACGAAATCATGCGTACAGGAATATCCTTCAATGCATTCACAGCTTTTGCCTGTAAGCCTACATTTTCGCTTGGCAGATCGCCTACCACGCAAATAATCACCATATTAGTTTCAACGGTAACTGTACCCAGCTTTTTGAGATTGTTTACAATTTCGTCGAGACGTTTTGTATTATCAATAGTTACCGATACACCCACTTCCGAAGTGGTAATCATATCAATAGAAGTCTGGTATGATTCGAAGATTTCGAATACTTTGCGCAGGAATCCGTGTGCCAGTAGCATACGTCCCGATTTGATTTTGATAGCTGTAATACCATCTTTGGCAGCCACAGCCTCAATTGTATGTTTCTGACAACGCATTGAAATAAGCGTTCCGTGCGCTTCAGGCTCCATAGTATTGAGCAAACGCACAGGGATATTATTCAGTTTGGCAGGAAGAATACAGGTTGGGTGCAGAATTTTAGCACCAAAGTAAGCCAACTCGGCAGCTTCCTCGAAATGCAGATAAGGAACCGGTTTAGTACCTTCCACAAAGCGCGGATCGTTGTTGTGCATACCATCAATGTCAGTCCAGATCTGAATTTCTTCCGATTTAATAGCGGCACCAATCAGCGAAGCGCTATAGTCGCTGCCACCACGTTGCAGGTTGTCAATTTCGCCGTAGAAATTGCGGCAGATATACCCCTGAGTGATATAAATCATTTTGTCGGCTTGCAGACTTAACTGTTTTTCCAGATTTTCGGCAATAAAAGCAGTATCAGGTTCCGAGTTTTTGTCGATACGCATATAGTCGAGAGCAGGCAGCAAAGCACTGTCTTCGCCTTTTTCGAGCAAATACAGGTGAAACATATTGGTTGAGAGCAGTTCGCCCTGTGCCAGAATAGCTTTTTCTTCGAAAAGCGTAAATACCGATTTCGAAAAAGAACGAAGGTATTCAAAATGCGTTTTTATAATGGCTTTCGACTCGTTCTTATATTTTTCAGTCGAATAAAGATCTTCGATCACATCATAATACTTCTGTTCGAGCGCATTGATACGTTCGAGTGCACCGGCACTGTTGTTTTTGTAGAAGTAGTCCGAAATTTCAACCAGGCTATTGGTAGTGCCCGACATGGCCGATAAAACAACAATTTTTTGTTCTCCATCGCAAATAAGCTGAGCTACATCTTTCATACGTGATGCAGAGCCTACGGATGTTCCGCCGAATTTTAATACTTTCATCTGTTTCGTATTGTATTTTAATTGAATAAAAATATTTCGAGATGCAAAAGTAATACATTTTCTGAAATTATCCGATTGGTCAATTGGATAAAATGATTTACATTTGCAAATAAAAGCATCAAAAAATGACAAAAAAGATATTTTTAACCTGCATTCTGATATTAAACAGCTACTTTTCTGCTTTTGCGCTGGATGCATGGATAAGAATCAATCAGCTGGGCTACACCCCCGACGGACTGAAAAAAGCCGTATTGGTGAGCGAATCGGCCCTTGACTTTAAAAATTTCAGTATACACGATGCCCTCACCAACCAAAAATTAGCTGAATACAACACCTTCTTCAATTACGGAAAATACGAACCTTTTACCGATGTGTATGTACTCGATTTCAGTGCTTTTAAAAGTCAGGGAGCTTTTTATCTGAAAGCAGGACATTTTTTTTCGCCTACCATTTATATCAATAAAAATATTTACCAGCGTAGTGCCGATTTCCTGCTCCAATATATGCGAAGCGCGCGTTGCGGAGCAGATAAATACGACACAGAAGCCTGCCACACACATCAGGCTTTCGAAATGTACGGACCCGACATTTTTGTCCCGGTCGTCCCTCCTGCTCCCGCTGAACAACCCAAAACAAGCAACAAGAAGAACCAGAAAAAAGCTGTTCAGCCTGAACCCGAACTTGTAAAAATCACAAAATTTACAGATGTGAGCGGAGGCTGGCACGAAGCACCTTATTACCGAAAAAACAGCAGTATCGCAGCCACAAGTGTGTACCAAATGCTTTTGGCCTGGCAAATGAACCCTGATGCTTTTGGCGATAAATATGACGAAAAGGGACAAAAAGGCGCTAACGGAATGCCCGACATTTTGGACGAAGCACTTTGGGGCATTCGGTGGTTGCTGAAAATGTACCCTGCAAAAGACACACTTTACCATCAGGTGGGCGACAACCGCTTTGGCCCTGCTACCGACCTGCCACAAAACGACATTGCCTGTTACGGACAGGGAAAATCGCAGCCCGTAATGCTGACTACCGGAAAAGCGCAGGGAAATGCTGATTTTCAGAACAATTCGTGGGGCATGGCTTCGCTGGCCGGAAAAATGTCGGCGACCTTTGCGCTGGGCGCCGAAGTGCTTGGTAAATATCACTTTGCACTGGCCGACACATTATCGGCAAAAGCTTTAGACCTTTATGCATTGGGCAAAAAACAACCCGGAGTTACTCAGGAAACACCCGGAA
>JAGPIU010000154.1 GCA_018054805.1 Paludibacter sp.
TCAGAGAGTTAACTACGAATTATTCGAATTACACATATTACACGAATTAGTAATATCAATTATCCATTGTCAATTATCAACTGTCAACTATCCATTGAATTGTAAATTGTAAATGAATAAATTGTAAATGAATATCATCCATTCTGGCTAATCAGCCACAGCGACTTTTTATTCAGAATCTCAATTTTCTTCCCTTCCAAACTGATCAATCCATCTTTGTCGAACTCGCCCAGCACGCGGCTTACACTTTCGCGACTGGTATCCACCAGATTAGCCAGTTCCGACTGCGAAATGGGTAGCGTAAAACTGTCCGCCTGAAAAATTTTCTCGGCAAATTCTATCAGCACATCAGCCATATTTCCCCGTATCTGCTTTTGAGTGCGGTTGGCACAGCGCCTGAACGACTCCAGTTCGTTCTGACATAATTCGATAATGATTTCATTTGAGAAATCGCGGTTTTCGTTCAGAATTCGCTGAAACACATTCACATCAATATAGCAAACTTCAGTATCTGTCACTGCGGTCACCGAATACTGATTTACCTTATCGCCAAAGGTAGTGGGCAACCCCAGATAAGTCGGCGCTTTCACCAACCGCACAATCTGCTCATGATAAGGGCCGTTGAGATGAATTTTCGCCAAACCACGACGCAGAAATACCACATTGGTCGAAAACATTCCCTGCTTGATAATGGTATCACCCTTCTTAAATTTCAATTCAAGGTGATTTTCCGAAAGCTGAACGAAACTGTCCTCACTCAGCATTTTAGTAGCACGGGTATTAAACGGACATGACCTACAGTCGCTTTGCATATATAGTAGCTTTTGGTGATTACTCCGGGTATTGTCAACTATCAATTACCAACTGTCATTTGTCAACTCCCCGTTTAAGCCCTGCAAATATAATTATTGTGATGCATATCACAAAATAATGCAAGCTATAGCACAGCTATTTTCAGCATATTAATACATTAATCCGATACATTTGCAGAAATAATTCTTTAATCAATAAAAACGATTCATCATGGAAAAATCAACTCCTGTCAGCACAGAGCATTTACAGGCTCAAATAGCTGAACTGCAAGGAAAAATTGAGCGTCTCGAAAATGCACGCAAGGATCAGCTTTCAATAGCTGTGGTATCGGGTGACCTGGATAAGGTATTGGCTGCCATGGTCATTTCTATAGCCGCAGCTGCTATGGACACACAGGTAAAACTCTTTTTTTCATTTTGGTCATTATCAGCACTTCGCGACCCAAATAAATCACCCAAAGGAAAGGATGTCATATCAAAAATGTTTGGTTGGATGCTTCCGAACGGTACAAAAAAACTGAAACTCTCAAACATGAACATGGGCGGCATGGGTCCTGTAATGATATCGTACCTTATGAAAAAGCAGAATGTAATGTCGCTTCAGCAGATGTTCAAAGAAGCAGGCGAATTGGGTATCGAAATTGTGATTTGCGAAATGTCGATGGGACTTATGGGCTTCAAAAAAGAAGAGTTTATCGACTATCCGCATCTGAGCTATGCAGGCGCAGCTACCTTCGTGGCCGATGCCGGCGAAAGTTCGATACAGCTTTTCATTTAGACAAAAGATAAAAGAACAAAGAGTAAAGACAAAAGAACAAAGACAAAAGATTGTGAGTCGCTGAATTAGTTTCGAATCACTGCCGAAACGCACAACACGAAACACGAAACAATCTTCAAATCTCAAATTTTCAAATTTTCAAATCATCAAATAATAAAGTTATGACAGCAGACGAATTAAAATCAGTAGCAGTAGCAAAATCGGTTGACGCACGCGGAACAGCTTGCCCGGGTCCACTTCTCGAAGCAAAAAAAGCCATCGGCACTATCAAAAGCGGAGACGTAATGGAAATCCTTTCGTCGGACGAAGGTACCAAACAGGACATTCCAAAATGGTGTGGCAAACAGGGTCATGAGTACCTTGGCTTTATGGAAGAAAACGGCTACTTCAAAGTTTACATGAAAAAACTGTAATTCTTAATGAACAAACTGTTCTCCGGAACCGGCAGTACCGATAGACTGATACTGCCGCTTCCTGAGTATCCTTTATCTCACATTTTTTTCTTTAAATCAGAAAACATGGGCAACATACAAACAAATAGTGCGAAAATACTCGTATTTTCCACCGAAAAAATTTCAGATCCTGCTATTGACATGGCTGGCTTGCTGAAACTTCATTACCCGCCTACAGTATATAGCATTTCCATCCCCTGCTCAAGCGGAATCAAACCCTCGTGGATACTGTATGCCTACGAAAAAGGCTTCGATGGCGTATTCATTGCCGCCGACGGTTCCGACTGTGTGTACGGAGAATCGTGTACCGAAAAAACCGGAAACCTTGTGGGCAAAACACACGAACTAATGAAATCGAAAAACATTGACCCTGCACGTCTGCGTATGGCAGCTATTTGCTCTGTTTGCAGTGAATCATTTGTAAAACAAATGCGCGGATTTAATGAATACTTACTCAAAACATTACACACCTGATGGAACAAATACTGAAAAACATTAGTTACGATGCACTGGTTATCGGCGCCGGAATTGCCGGAGGTGAAGCTGCTCTCAACCTTGCCAACACTGGTTATAAGGTACTGGTGGTGGAAAAAGATTTGTCGGTAGGTGGTAAAATGATTATGCTGAGTAAGGTTTTCCCTACGCTCGACTGCTCGGCCTGTATTACCACACCAAAGGTTTCCGAAATATCGCGCCACCCCAACATTACCATATTTACCGAAAGCGAAGTCAGTAACATACAGCGCGTAAGCGATGTGGAATTTATGGCCACAGTGCGCCGTCGTCCGCGTTATGTACATGTGGAGGATTGTACTTCGTGTCAGCTCTGCGAAAAAGCATGCCCGGTAAGTGTCACAGATGAGTATCAGTATGGGCTTGTCGGACGTAAGGCCGCTTTTATTCCTTTCAGCATTTGCAGTCCGAAAGCTGCTGCCATCGACATTGAAAACTGTACACTCTGTGGCGCCTGCGAAAAAGTATGCCCTACCAATTGCATCGACTTTACTATGCAGCCCGAAGAAATGACCCTGCATGTACGCACAGTAATTGTGGCTACCGGCTTCAATATGTTCGACCCAAAAAAAATGCCGCGCTATGGCTTTGGCGAATACAAAAATGTAATCACCGCCCTGCAAATGGAACGTCAGCTCGCTCCTACCCGTCCGTTCAACACCATTCTCCGCCCCGGCGACGGCAAAGTTCCCGACAAAATTGCCTATGTGCTTTGCGTGGGTTCGCGCGATGCCTCGGTTGGTAACCCCATCTGTTCGCAAATTTGCTGCATGTATTCTATCAAACAGGCGCAGTTGCTTATGGGTGCACTTCCTATGGCCGATGTCACCATTTATTATATCAACATACGTTCGTTTGGTAAAGGTTTCGAAGAATTCTACCAACAGGCCAAAGGTATGGGCGTAAACTTTGTGAAAGGCAAAATTGGTCGTATCAAAGCCAAAGAAAACGGAAACCTTATTCTCCGTTACGAAGACATTAACGAAGGTCGCCTGCGCGAATCGGAACACGACATGGTAGTATTGGCCAACGGCGTACTTCCCAACGACGAAGTAAATAATATCTTCGGAAAAGAAAAGCTCAAATTAGATCAGTTTAATTTCGTGGGACAAACCGATATGCTGGCCAGCCCCGCACGCACAAGCATGGAAGGCGTATTTGTAGCTGGTACCGCCACCGGACC
>JAGPIU010000155.1:0-1699 GCA_018054805.1 Paludibacter sp.
AGTAATAAATTTTGCCAATCTACAAAAACTAAAACAGAAAATTTTCGCTGATGGAGCAATTTAAAAATATCAAAACACTTATTTTCGACTTCGGCGGTGTGCTTATCAATCTCGATCTGGCAGCCTGTATACGCAAAATCAATGAGTTAGGCATTAGCAACGTAGAACAATATCTGAGCAACTACGGACAGGCAGGTTTCTTCCTGAAATTTGAAAAAGGTGAAATTGATATACCCCAATTCCGCAACGAAATACGGAAACTAAGCACAAAAACCATTACCGACAGCCAAATTGATGAGGCATGGTGCGAATTTCTGCAGGACATTCCGCAGGAAAAACTCGATGTAGTTGAAAAACTACGACAAAAATACCGCATCGTCATGCTTAGCAACACCAACCCGCTACACATTGAAGTGAGCGCTGCCGGTGAATTTGCAAAACGCGGAAAAACCATTCACGATTACTTTGACAAATGCTACCTGTCGTACAAAATGAAAATGACCAAACCCGACGCGGAAATTTTCAAAACGCTCTTGCAACAAGAAGGCGAAACCCCTGAAAGCTTTCTTTTTCTGGACGATGGACCCAAAAACATTGCCACCGCCGAATCTCTCGGCATTCGCAGCATTCTGATTGACCCCAGTGAAAAACTTGATTTTCTGCTGAATATCTCTGAGTAAACATTTGCTTCATTCTTTTTCGTACCACCTACGATTTTCAAACTATGTTTTTCACAGAATTTGTTTGTTAAACAGAAAACTATCATTAACTTTGGCGCAATTCACAATTTGCCCGGAGACACTGTTTGTGAGCAAATTAAACACTAAACAAATATGACAGAATTTTGGGAGTCGAGTTTTAAAGATAAACAGGAAATGTGGGGCTGGGAACCTGCCGATTCAACTATTGACACTTTAGAGTTATTTAAAAATCAGGGAATAAACAAGATACTAATTCCGGGTTTTGGCTATGGCAGAAATGCCCGAGTTTTCAGCGATAATGGCTTTCAGGTTACCGGCATTGAAATATCCGAAACAGCAATTGAAATTGCCCGTAAGTATTTTGAAGAAACAGTAAACATACATCATGGCCCGGTCAGCTCCATGCCTTTCGACAATGAATTGTATGATGGAATTTTCTGTTATGCTTTGATACATTTATTGAATGCCGAAGAACGCAAGAAACTGATTTCTGATTGTTATAATCAGCTAAAAACTAATGGATATATGGTTTTTGTGGCTATTTCGAAAGATGATTTCAGATACGGACAAGGACACGAAATAAGCAAAGACACATTTGAAACATGGCCGGGACTTACGCTATTTTTTTACGATTCAGAATCCATTAAAGCGAGTTTCGGAGACTATGGCCTTATTAGCGCCGAAATAATGAACGAGCCAAAATTACAATCAGGAAACAAACCTGTGCAACGATTCTGGTATATCGTATGTAAAAAACAACAATCCCGATTTGTATAAATATCATTGTAAGTCAAATCACATTTTTAAACCGGAATAACAGTACATCATTATGAAACAAATCATTATCACATTCATTATTACATTGTTTGTTCTTTCCTGTGGTTCGAAAGCCACAGAAGAAATGAGTTACGACTCTGCAATTGCTTTAGAAACTGAGGACGTGTCAAAATCGGTAAAAACCGCAAGTGGTGACATTGTTCAGACTGAAGTTGTAAAGA
>JAGPIU010000155.1:1799-3732 GCA_018054805.1 Paludibacter sp.
AGACTGAAGTTGTAAAGAAAAAAATAATCAAGGACGGCCGTCTGGGAATTCAAGTAAAAAATCTGAAGGCCGCAAAAACAAATATCGACACATTGGTCCGAAGCCTCGGTGGATATTACGACAACGAAAGTCTGATCAACAACGACTATTCAACCGACTATAATCTGCGCATCAGAATCCCTTCGAACAATCTTGAAATTCTGATTGGAAAAATTGAAAAGGGCGAAGGCGAGGTTTCATACAAAGAAATCACTGCGAGAGACGTTACCGAAGAATTTATCGACCTTGAAACGCGACTTACAAACAAGCAAAAATATCTGGCTCAATATCAGGAGCTCCTTAAAAATGCAAAAAGCATTAAAGAAATTCTCGACATTCAGGAAAAAATACGTGTGCTCGAAGAGGAAATTGAAAGCACTACAGGCAGATTAAAATACCTGAATGATCAGGTAAATTACAGTACACTCGAGCTCAATATTTCGCAACTAAAACCATACAAATACAGTCCACAATACAGAGGAAGCTTTTTCGAAAAACTCAAACAATCGGTAATAAGAGGTTGGTATGGTTTTGTCGACTTCATCCTGTTCCTGCTTTCCAACTGGGCAGTTCTGATTTTATTCTCAGTGATCATTTATTTTTGGGTAAAATACCGCAGAAAATTGAAAATCAAACGCAGCGAGCAACCTAAAAAGTAAAACGAATATGAACAACACCAAAATCTTCAAAACAGCTTTTGCGGCAGTATATCCGTTTTATGTACAAAAAGCGGAGAAAAAAGGCAGAACAAAAGCCGAAGTGGACACCATTATTTGCTGGCTGACAGGGTATGATGTCGAAAGTTTTCAGCAGCAACTGGACAAAGCTGTGGATTTCGAGACTTTCTTTGCTGAAGCTCCAATGCTTCATCCCAATGTATCGAAAATCACCGGACTTATTTGTGGTTATCGGGTAGAAGAAATTGAAGACAAGCTGATGCAAAAAATCCGCTACCTCGACAAATTAGTGGACGAACTGGCTAAAGGCAGGGATTTGGAAAAGATTTTGAGAAAATAATATGCAAAAAAAGAGCGAAAGCCGGGAGTATCACACAAACCGGCTTTCGCTTTTTTATTTATCTCTATATCAATTCTATTTACACAATCTGAATGCCCTCTTTTTGACAAAGTTCAATGGCCATTTCGCGCAGTTTGAATTTCTGAATTTTACCGCTACCGGTGAGCGGATATTCGCTGACAAAGAAAATATAGCGCGGAATTTTATAACGGGCAATTTTGTCTTTGCAAAAATCACGTACATCTTCGGCTGTAATTTCAGCGCCATCGTGCGGAATAATAAATACACCCACATCCTCTCCATAACGTGGCGAAGTTACAGCGATGACCTGAGCATCCTTTATGCCCGGCATGTGATAAAGGAATTCTTCAATTTCGCGGGGTGAAATATTTTCGCCACCACGAATAATCATATCCTTTATACGGCCTGTAATGCGATAGTTTCCGTCCGGATCGCGCACGCCAAGGTCACCCGAGTGAAGATATCCATCCTTGTCGATAACCTGCGCTGTAGCCTCAGGATTTTTGTAATAACCTTTCATCACATTGT
The DNA here is from genome assembly GCA_018054805.1 of Paludibacter sp. The sequence continues at coordinate 3,405 of JAGPIU010000155.1, forward strand.
AGCCACGACAACAAACTTCGCCCTGCACGCCATCGGGTAAATGCTCACCGGTTACAGGGTCGATAATGGCCACTTCGGTAAACTCATAATCGTGCCCCACAGTGGTACAACGAATCTCAAAAGAGTCTTCGATACGTGTTTGCGTCATTCCCGGCGAAGTTTCGGTAAGTCCGTACACGCTGGTAATGGTCATAAACATTTTCTCGTTCACCTGACGCATCAACTCAATAGGACAAAGCGCACCGGCCATAATTCCTGTACGCAACGAACTCATATCAAAAAGATTAAACATCGGGTGATTGAGTTCGGCAATAAACATGGTTGGCAC
>JAGPIU010000156.1 GCA_018054805.1 Paludibacter sp.
AATCATATGATTTCAGGGCTTTGTTTTTGTTTTGCTCAGCGATTCTTAGTTTCCTATTTCAGAGAGGAATTTAATGCGTACCAGACGGATTTCTTCTTCGCTGAAGTCATCCTCGCCAAGTTCGCGCAAAGCGGGTTCAATCTTATCTGTTTCTGCTGAATTAAAGTAATCAAAAATCTCTTCCACACGATCCGGATCCATTACTTCATCCAGGAAATAATCGATATTTATTTTTGTGCCTGAATATACAATGGCTTCAATTTCGTCGAGCAATTCTGATATTTCAAGGCCTTTGGCCATTGCTATGTCGTCGAGCGCAATTTTGCGATCGATAGACTGTATAATAGATACTTTGAGCTTCGATTTGTTGGCTACAGTGCGTACACGCAGGTCTTCGGGGCGAATAATTTCGTTTTCGCGCACATGTTCCTTTATGACTTTCAGGAATTCCTCGCCGTAACGTTTGGCTTTTCCTGCGCCTACACCCGGAATGTTCTGAAGTTCGTCCATTGTAATAGGGTAGGTGGTAGCCATTGCTTCGAGCGATGGATCCTGGAAAATTACAAATGGCGGTACTTCTAATTTCTTCGAAAGCTTTTTTCTCAAATCTTTCAGAATTGAGAAAAGCACATCGTCGGCAGCACAGGTGCCTCCACTGCTTTTTACAGTAGTTTCTTCGTCTTCATCTTCAAACTCATTGTCTTTCACCACAGGGAAAGGCGTTGGTTTTTTTATGTAGGCTTTACCTGCTGCTGTTATTTTCAGCAGACCGTAATTTTCAATATCTTTCGAAAGGAATCCGGCCAGCATAGCCTGACGAATAACAGCATGAAGCAGCTTTTCGTCTTCGTCGGATGCCGAAGAAAAAGTTTCGAGTTCGTCGTGTTGATACGACTTTACATCGGAAGTTTCATTTCCTTTTAAAATATCAACAATATGTTCGGCTTTAAATTTCTCACGAACAGCCAGAATGGTTTCAAAAACCAGTGTAAGGAGCTCTTGTCCTTCAATTGTTTTCTTTGGTTTCATACAGTTATCACAACATGCACAGTTATCATTTTTATACTCTTCGCCAAAATAGTGTAAAAGCAATTTACGCCGGCAGACAGATGATTCGGCATAAGCCTGCGTTTCTAATAATAATTGGTTCCCGATTTCCTGTTCGGCTACGGGTTTGCCCTGCATAAATTTGCGGAGTTTGTCAAGGTCTTTGTATGCATAAAATGCAATACATTGTCCCTCACCGCCATCACGCCCTCCACGGCCGGTTTCCTGATAGTAGCCCTCGAGGCTTTTGGGCATATCGTAGTGAATTACAAAACGTACATCGGGTTTATCTATACCCATTCCAAAAGCTATGGTAGCTACTATCAACTGCACCTTTTCCATCAGGAATTTATCCTGATTTTCACTTCTCACAGCCGAATCCATGCCGGCATGATAGGGAAGGCACGAGATGCCATTCATGCTCAGCGTTTCAGCCAGCTCTTCCACTTTTTTGCGACTCAGACAATAAATAATACCCGATTTATTTGCCTGGGAGCGAATATATTTAATTAAATCTTTTTCTACATCTTTTGTCTTGGGGCGTACTTCGTAATAAAGATTGGCCCTGTTGAACGACGATTTGAATACATTGGCATTCAGCATGCCCAGATTCTTCTGAATATCGTGCTGCACTTTGGGAGTTGCGGTGGCTGTAAGTGCAATCAGCGGAGCATGCCCTATCTCGTTGATAATGGGTCGTATCCTGCGGTATTCGGGCCGGAAATCATGTCCCCATTCCGAAATACAGTGTGCTTCGTCCACCGCATAAAACGATATTTTCAGTTGTTTCAGGAATTCAATGTTTTCCTCTTTTGTGAGCGATTCGGGGGCTACGTAAAGTAGTTTTGTTTTTCCCGAAAGAATATCGGCCTTTACCTGATCGATGGCCTGACGGCTCAGCGACGAATTGATAAAGTGCGCAATTCCGTCTTCCTCACTAAAATTTCGCATGGCATCTACCTGATTCTTCATCAGGGCGATAAGTGGCGAAATGACTATGGCTGTTCCTTCCATAATAAGCGAGGGAAGCTGATAGCACAATGACTTACCCCCACCTGTGGGCATAAGTACAAAGGTATCTCTTCCTTCCAGAACATTTTGAATAATAGCCTCCTGATTGCCTTTGAAACCATCGAAGCCAAAGTGTTTTTTCAAATGTTCAGTCAATACAGAATGTGTAGCCATACCGCTATTCTTAATCAAAATTTGGTTTGCGAAAGTAGTACATATTGTTGAGATTCCCGCATTTGCTATTGACTTTTTTTCGTCTTTTTTGCGAAGAATGCTACTCTTGTCCTATTCATCAAACAAAATTATAAACAGATTTCAAATATACAAGCCCTTTTCGGAAAAAAAACCGGATAATCTCAAAATAATTTGAGGATTATCCGGTTTTGTTGAATAAATATTTGTTTTTTAAATCTTTATGTTTTTGTCAGGCAATTTTCAGACGGTTCATATTCGTTTTCTCTATTTTGCTCTGAGCATAATCGAGACTAACCTGAAGTGTTTTCTCGTTTTTCGATGGCATCTCGTACATTTTATCCATGATGATGGTTTCGGTAATCGACCGAAGGCCACGGGCGCCAAGTTTAAATTCGATGGCTTTGTCCACAATATAGTCAAGCACTTCGTCGTCGAAAATCAGATCGATCTGATCCATTTTGAATAACTTGATGTATTGCTTTACAATCGAATTTTTAGGCTCGGTAAGGATACGACGCAATGCTTTGCGGTCCAGTGGCTCAAGATATGTGAGAATGGGCAAACGGCCAATGATTTCCGGAATCAATCCGAACGATTTCAGGTCCTGTGGCGCTATGTATTGCAGCATGTTGTTTTTGTCCACCTGGTCATTTTCGAGGGCTGCACCATAGCCTACCACGCGCGTATTGAGTCGCGAGGCAATCTTCTTTTCAATACCATCGAAAGCACCACCGCAGACAAACAAAATATTTTGCGTGTTGACAGCAATCATTTTTTGATCGGGATGCTTGCGTCCGCCCTGAGGTGGTACATTTACAACCGAGCCTTCGAGCAGTTTGAGCAAGCCCTGTTGAACGCCTTCGCCGCTTACATCGCGGGTAATGCTGGGGTTGTCGCCTTTGCGGGCAATTTTATCAATCTCATCGATAAACACAATGCCTCTTTCAGCCGCTTTTACATCGTAGTCGGCCACCTGTAGCAGGCGTGTAAGGATACTTTCGATATCCTCGCCCACATATCCTGCTTCGGTAAGTACAGTGGCATCGACAATGGTAAACGGAACATGGAGTTTTTTTGCAATTGTGCGTGCCAAAAGAGTTTTTCCGGTGCCGGTGTAGCCTACCATGATGATGTTTGATTTTTCAATTTCCACATCATCGTTGGTTTTTTCCTGCATTAATCTTTTATAATGATTGTACACGGCCACCGATAGAAATTTTTTAGCTTCCTCCTGACCAATCACATACTGGTCGAGATATTCTTTTATTTCAACCGGCTTGGGTACCTGATCTTTTTGTATGGAGAGTGGTTTTGCCCGTAAGGAGGTGTTTTCTTTTACTATTTCGGCGGCCTGCACAGCACATTCGTTACAAATGTGAGCGCCATCCTGCCCCATAATAAAGAAATCAACCTGTGCCTCGGGTCGTCCGCAAAAACTGCAATGTTTCGAATTTTTAGCCATAAAG
>JAGPIU010000157.1 GCA_018054805.1 Paludibacter sp.
TCCACCAGTTCAATAGCAAGCATATCGCCGGCCAATGTGGCATAAATAATATCGGACAAGAACAGCGGTTGTCCGCCCTGAACTTTATTCTGCAAAATAGAGGTTTGTCCCTCGGCAATTTTCTCAAGAATGCGGCGGTGTATGTACGAGCCTGAAGCCTGTGTTTCGAGACAACCTTTTTTTCCGCAATGACACATTACCTCATTATCGAACACGCTGTTGTGACCAAATTCACCCGAGAAGCCTGATTTTCCGTAATTGAGTTCTCCATCGGTAATAATACCTAAACCAAGTCCCCAGCCCACATTGACAAACAGTACGTTTTTCTCGCCTTTTACAACTCCACTGATGTACTCGCCGTAAGCCATTGCGCGCGAATCGTTGTCAATGGTCACAAAAAGTCCCAAACGCTGTTTCAGAACTTCACTGATAGGTGTTTCACTAAAATAGTAGCGGGTATAACTATGTCCGGTTTCAGCATTTACACGACCGGAAATATTCACTCCCACATTTAGAATTTTATCTTTTGATACCGGCAGTTTAGAAGTAAAGTCGGAAATTATATCGCACAATAAATCAATCGATTGTGCATCATTACTTTGTTTGAATGGCACATCCATTTGCGAATATACGATATTGCCATTGAAGTTGATCAAAGCCAGATTCACACTATGATCGAGCATGTCCACGCCCATAAAATATCCGGAATCGGGATTCACACCGTAACGACTCGGACGACGACCACCTGCGGTTTCCTGTTTACCGAAGTCCACTACATATCCATCTTCCATTAATTCAGCTACCAGTTTAGTCACAGTAGGCACACTCAAATCCATTTCGCGTCCGAGTTCGGCAAGCGTATTGGCGCCGTTGAGAATATAATAACGAATAATATTGATTTTCAGCGAAGCGCTTTTGGTCCCCGACTGGATTTCTTCAGCTAACGTTTGTTTCATACGATGTTTTTTTTGCACCGAACCAAAGTTTACTTAGCAGTAAAATCCGGTATTTAAACGGTTTATATTTATAATGTATGTTTTAAAACTCTTTTTGAATTAAATATGACTAAGCATTTTGCTACGTGCCAGCATACATGCGCCAATCACACCGGCAGTATCGCCGAGTTTGCTCAGTTTTACAGCGGTGTCGTTTCCAACCAGATTGAGAGCGTATTTTCGTATGGCACTTTTTATAGGAAAAAGCAGATAATCGCCTGTTTGAGCCACTGCACCGCCTACAATGACCAATTCGGGATTTAACAAGTTGATCAATCCGGCTATGTGTTTACCAAGTGTATATCCTACTTCTTCGACAAGCTCAATGGCCAGCATATCACCTTTTAAAGTTGCTTTCACAATATCGTCGAGCATAAGAGCTTCACCTTTTGCCACTTTTTTCTGAAGTACCGAAGAGTTTCCCTTTGCAATTTCCTCGAGCACGCGACGCTGAATATATGAACCAGAAGCCTGTGTTTCGAGACAACCTTTTTTGCCACAGTGACACATAACTTCATTGTCGAAAACACTCATGTGTCCAAATTCGCCGGCATAACCCGACTTGCCGTAATACAATTTGCCATTATTGATAATCCCCATACCAAGACCCCAGCTTACGTCCACAAAAATCACATTGCGTTCGCTGTTTCCGGCACCACACATGTACTCGCCATAAGCCATAGCACGAGAGTCATTGTCGATAGTTACGTGTAATCCGAGTTTTTGCTTGAAAATTTCGCTAAGAGGCTGTTCGTTAAAGAAGTAACGACTATATTTATGACCGTTATCGGTAGCTACAAGTCCGGTGGCATTGATACCCACATTCAGGATTTTCTCCTTTGGAATGCTGAGTTTATGCATAAAGCTGTTGATGATTTCGCACAGCACATCGAGACTTTCAGGGGTATTTTGCTGTTTATAAGGAATTTCCTTCTGCGAAGCTACAATAACACCATTGAAATTAATCAAGGCTATGTTAACTCCAAAGTCGCGTATATCCACACCCATAAAATAACCGGAATCGGGTTTTATACCGTACATATTAGGGCGACGGCCGCCGGCAGTTTCCTGTTTTCCAAAATCGGCTACAAAACCGTCTTCCATTAATTCACTTACCAGTTTGGTAACTGTAGGCACACTCAGATTAAGCTCTTTGCTCAGTTCGGCAATTGTATTGTTGCCATTCAGAATGTAGTATCGGATAATTTCAACTTTAAGAGAAGCTCCTTTTGAACCTGATCGAATTTCATCAACGAAGGATTGTTTCATACGATAATAATTATTTTTTAAAGGTCGTATATTAATCTGATCTGTTTATTACTGTTTGTACCTAAAACTATATAAGGTGTTGTTCAAGCCTGTAATTTCAGTTTATGACAATAACAAAAAAAACACTGTGTAAGCTGCAAAATCAATTCAGAAGTCTTAATTTACTGACAAATTTCCAAATGATTTTGCAAATAAAGATACATATTCGTTCTGTAAGATACGCGCAAACAGAATAAGTGAATATAAATAAATTTTATAATATGATGCAAAAGTAGCTTTTTTTTTTTTAATTATATTACTTTGGCATCCAAAACAACAAAAATAGAACATTGTGTCAGAATAACGGAATAAGACCGGCAATTAGTTTAAAATTACACAAAAAGCTGAATGTGAATATAAAACTGTACCGACTCACTCCATATTTACATTATTATCCAAACAAAAAGCACCTTGTATGAAGAATACAGATGCTTAGTGTTTTTAAAACTTTCACATGACTACTCTGAGTGCTATTATGAAATTCCGTCCACCGGCTACAAGCCCCGAACTATAAGGGCGGTATCGCTGATCGGTAATACTCTCGACTCCGGCCGTGACAGCCAACTGAGAACTAAACTGATACTTGGCTTTAAAGTTAAGGGTGTACCAGGCTGGCGAATATGGATTTCCATTGGTGTCAATGGCATAAATCACAGGTTTTTGTCGCTCCTCTTCGTTCAGGTTTTCGTAACTGACGGCAGCGCTGTAAAGAGCATACAACTGCAAATGAATATTTTCGCGCTGATAAGTGAAACGTGTTGCACCATAAGCAGGCGCTGCATGTCGCGACCGGGACACTGTTTCATTATCCATTTCCTCGGTGCCCAATTGATAATTGTATCGCGAAAGAATACTAAAACCCGAAGGTAATTTCAAATCCACACCCGCATTAAAACCAAATACAGCTCCATAGGCAGCATTCTGAATGGCATACACTTTACTCATTTCGCAATTATACAAAATACTATCATTGCCATTTACCTGATATTCGCGACGTACCATGGCATTGTCCAGATAAGTATAAAAGGCATTGAAATCAATTTTCAGCATTTCACTCATAATTTTCGAAACCGAAAACTCTGCATTGTAAGCATATTCGGCGCCGAGTGCTGTGTTAGGCACCACCACTTCAGCAGCACCAAAATCAAATATTTTACCCATATCGTCCACGTTGGGCGCTCTGAATCCGGTACTCGTGTTGAGGCTCAGTTTTAATCTTTCATCGGGACGAAAAACCAGTCCTAAACTACCTGTAACAGATGACTTTCTGATTTCAGAATTTTCAACACCTAGAGGATAAAAAGTCAGCATACGCGTAAAATCAGAGTAAATGCCAAAGGCTGCAAAACGTGTACCAGCCTGCAACAACAACTTTTCGTTCAGCTGATTCTGGTAACTCAGATAAACAGCCGAA
>JAGPIU010000158.1 GCA_018054805.1 Paludibacter sp.
CAATATCATGTTTGTGCTCAGTTTCCACATAAGCATTTTCCTGTTTGCCCAGTGCATTTCGTTCTCCTTTGATAATTGCCTGAGGCGTAATGCCATGCGCTTCGTTGTAAGCAAGCTGTTTTTCGCGTCGACGATTGGTTTCGTTGATGGTTTTTTCCATACTGTCGGTAATTCTGTCGGCATACATTATCACTCTGCCATTCAGATTTCGGGCAGCACGCCCAGCAGTTTGTGTGAGTGCACGGTGCGAACGTAAAAATCCTTCTTTATCGGCATCGAGAATTGCTACCAGTGAAACCTCAGGGAGATCAAGCCCTTCGCGCAAAAGATTCACCCCCACAAGCACATCGTACACACCGCGCCGTAAGTCTTCCATTATCTGTACACGGTCGAGAGTGTCCACATCTGAGTGAATATAATTGCAGCGAACGCCCATCCTGGCAAGATAATCGGTTAGCTCTTCGGCCATGCGTTTGGTCAGTGTTGTTACCAACACACGTTCTTCTTTTTCAACACGTTGCTGTATTTCTTCGAGCAAATCGTCAATCTGATTAAGGCTCGGACGCACATCAATAATAGGGTCGAGCAATCCGGTAGGTCGAATAAGCTGATCGATGATAATTCCTTCCGATTTAGCCAGTTCATAATCAGCCGGAGTGGCGCTCACATAAATGGTTTGTGGTGTCAGTTTTTCGAATTCTTCGAATTGCAGCGGACGATTGTCGCGCGCGGCCGGAAGTCGGAAACCATATTCCACCAGATTGACTTTTCGGGCTGCATCGCCCCCATACATGGCTCTTATTTGTGGAATTGTGACATGACTTTCGTCAATCACCATCAAATAATCTTTGGGAAAATAATCGAGCAGACAGAAAGGGCGGCTTCCGGGCGGACGACCATCGAAATAGCGCGAATAATTCTCAATTCCAGAGCAATATCCGAGTTCTTTGATCATTTCCAGATCGTAATTCACACGTTCGTAAATACGTTTGGCCTCGTAATTTTTTCCAATAGATTGAAAATAATCTACCTGAAGTTGCAAATCGTTTTCAATGTGTGAAATAGCCTGAGCAATACGCTCTTTAGTGGTCACGAAAATACTGGCAGGATAAATTTTGTAGGCATCGAACTGTTCAAGTACGTTCAGATTTACCGGGTCGAGCGTCAGAATTTCATCAATTTCGTCGCCCCAGAAAACTATTCTTAAAACGAAATCGCTGTATGCCAGAAAGATATCAACAGTATCGCCTTTAACCCTGAAATTTCCACGGTTGAGCTCAATTTCGTTTCGCGAATAAAGGCTATCCACCAGACTTCTCAGAAAAACGTTCCTTACAATTTTTTGCCCTCGATAAATTTCAATGACATTACTGGTAAAATCTTCAGGATTACCAATACCATAAAGACAAGATACAGAAGAAACTACAATCACATCTCTCCTACCCGACAACAATGCCGAAGTAGTGGCAAGGCGGAGCTTTTCAATTTCCTGATTGATAGAAAGATCTTTTTCGATATAAGTATCCGAAACAGGTAAATAGGCTTCCGGCTGATAATAATCGTAGTACGACACAAAATATTCCACTGCGTTATCAGGAAAGAACGCTTTGAACTCGCTGTAAAGCTGTGCAGCAAGCGTTTTATTGTGACTAAGCACCAAAGTTGGCCTGTCCACCTGATTGATGACATTGGCCACTGTAAATGTCTTTCCGGAGCCCGTCACGCCCAATAAAGTCTGAAAAGGGATATCCGAGTTCAGGCCATCCACAAGTTGCCTGATGGCTTCGGGTTGATCGCCTGTGGGCTTGTAAGGTGATGTAAGTTTGAAAGACATTTTACGGGAATAGATAATTGAATAACTGAGGATTAGATATATTTACTTCAATTCATCCTGTACCGGCATAACAATGGCCAGGATAATATAAAGTAAAAGCCCGGGAAATCCTGCCGAGAAAAAGGATAGTAACACATAAGCAATTCTGACAAGTGTTGGATCAAATTCGAAATACTCTGCGATACCGGCACAAACACCTGATATCATTTTGTTCTGTGAGCGTTTTAATTTCTTCTGCATAATTTTTTTGTTTAAATATTTTTACAAAGTAACAAAAAAGCATTTGAAATAAGAAACGGCTTCGATAAAAAAATGTTTAGAAATCAATTGTTTTATTTTGCTTTCAAAATGCATTAAAAGCAGTTTTAAACAGCCGGAAATATATTAAATTTTTCAGAAAAAAATTGTATCTTTGCAATCCGGTTTTCAAAACCGCAATTAGTATTTAAAATCAGCAATTTACAATAAAAATAATATGGCAAAAGAACTTACTTCGAGAAGCGAAAATTATTCTCAATGGTACAACGATTTGGTAATTAAAGCCGATTTGGCGGAAAATTCGGCTGTACGCGGTTGCATGGTTATCAAACCATACGGATATGCAATTTGGGAAAAAATGCAGGCCGAACTTGATCGCATGTTCAAGGAGACAGGTCACGTAAATGCATATTTTCCGCTTTTTATTCCTAAATCGTTTTTGAGTAAAGAAGCTGCTCACGTGGAAGGTTTTGCTAAAGAGTGTGCAGTGGTAACACATTATCGTCTGAAAAACAGTCCTGATGGGAAAGGCGTAATTGTTGACCCTGAAGCAAAATTAGAAGAAGAACTGATTGTACGCCCCACTTCTGAGACTATTATATGGAGTACTTATAAAAACTGGATTCAGTCGTATCGCGATCTTCCTATTCTGGTAAATCAATGGGCCAATGTGGTTCGTTGGGAAATGCGAACACGTTTGTTCCTGCGTACTGCCGAGTTTTTGTGGCAGGAAGGTCACACGGCGCATGCCACCGAAGCTGAAGCCATGACCGAAGCTAAACAGATGCTTGAAGTTTATGCAACTTTTGCCGAAAACTTTATGGCAGTGCCTGTGCTGAAAGGAGTAAAATCGGCAAACGAGCGTTTTGCCGGAGCATTGGAAACATTTTGTATTGAGGCACTTATGCAGGATGGAAAAGCACTTCAGGCCGGAACTTCTCATTTCCTCGGACAGAACTTTGCAAAAGCATTTGATGTAACTTTCGTGGATAAAAATAACAAACAGGAATATGTGTGGGCTACCTCGTGGGGTGTTTCAACCCGTTTGATGGGTGCGCTTGTAATGGCTCACTCCGACGATAATGGATTGGTACTTCCTCCAAAACTTGCTCCTTTCCAGGTAGTTATTGTTCCAATTTATAAAAATGAAGAACAACTTTCGGCCATTAGTGCAAAAGTAAATGAAATAGTTCCAAAACTCAAAGCGCTTGGAATTTCGGTGAAGTTTGATAACAATGACACCAAGAAACCGGGTTGGAAATTTGCCGAATATGAATTGAAAGGCGTTCCTGTGCGTTTGGCAATGGGTGCACGCGATCTCGAAAACGGAACTGTGGAAGTGGCTCGTCGTGATACTTTGACAAAAGAAACCGTATCGATAGAAGGTGTTGAAAAGTATATTGCTGATTTGTTGGAAGAAATTCAGCAGAATATTTACAAAAAGGCCTTTGATTATCGTGCCTCTGTAACCCGCGAAGTAAATTCATACGACGCGTTCAAAGTAGAAATTGAAAAAGGCGGATTCCTGCTTTGTCACTGGGATGGCACGCCTGAGACCGAGGAAAAAATTAAGGAAGACACCAAAGCAACTATTC
>JAGPIU010000160.1:0-1770 GCA_018054805.1 Paludibacter sp.
TCATTACCGGAAACATGGTTTTCAGCGGAAGGAAAATTTCAATAAATTTACCCATGCCGATAAATCCGTAAGCCAACATGCTCAGGCAAACCAAAATGGCAAAAATCACAATAATCCAGTGCGAAGTCACCGCTCCTTTATCTTTTCCAAACCTGAAAGCTATCCACTCAGCACCTGTTGTAACGCCGGAACGACGTAGCCAGGCAGAGAGATACACCATCAGGAAAATTTGGTTGAAAACCGGCCACAGCCAGGGAATATAAATGCTTTTTATGCCATAAACTACCGTAATGGCCACCAGCCACACCGTGCCCGAAATGTCGAACATGCCCGAAGCGTTTGACAAACCGAGCATATACCACGGAATGGTTTTTCCGCCCAGAAGGTAGGATTCTAGATTTTTGGAAGCGCGACGTTTGAGGTAAATGCCGATAAAAATCAGCATCCCCAGGTAAACGCCAATAATGGCAAAATCGATGGTTGTGAGCATAGAATGATATTTTTTTACAGTATACAGATTTTATTCCCGTCTTTTTCAGCACAAATAATATTCAGAATTTTGTGTTGTAAAAGTACGTCGAATGGCCGGTATTCACTTGTATTGTATGTTTCTAAAATACGGTTAGTTTATTTTTTTACTTTCGGACTTATCACAAGCATTACAATATCATCGCCATCCAACACAAAGTCAGACTGATACTTTTTACGCTTGAAAGTCAGGTCTTTTTTCTCCCACACATCCCTGAAGCGCAAGTTTGCATCTTTCGTAGTAAGGGTCATTTTGTAAAGCGGATCGGTTACGCTGAAAGTATTCCAGTCGATGCTGAATTTACGAACCTGCTCCGAGCGGTTAAGAAATGCAACTGCCCATGAACCATCGCTGAGTGGTTTTATCCAGGTTTCCACACTGTCTTTTACTTCGTGACGAAAGCCCTGAATTCCCAGCTTATCCTGATTTACTGCAATCACTTCTTTGTTGGTAAGCACGCTGAGCGTTTGCGGATTCATGTCGCGCAGGTCGTTGCCCGACATCAGAGGAGCCGCAATCATGGCCCACATAGAGAAATGCGAGCGTTCCTGATTGTAGGTCATACCATTTCCCACCTGCATCATGTCGGGATCGTTCCAATGGCCCGGTCCGGCATACTGACGAAGTCCATCCTGCATATCGAGAATTTGCATTGCGCCCCAGGCTGTCCATGAACCATGGCTGTACACGCAATCGTAACAGTTGTGAATATCGCCGGTGGTGCGCCACAAATGCCCTACTTCTTTGGCCCAAAGCCAGGGTTTGTTGCCACCCCATTCGCACAGACTGAACACAATGGGATGTCCGGCTTGTTTCAGGGCTTTGCTCATCGTTGTATATGCGCCCTGCGCGTTGAGATGTTCGGTAAAACACCAGTCGTATTTCAGATAATCGACACCCCATTTGGCATACATCAGTGCATCCTGATATTCGTAGCCACGGCTTCCCGGGCGACCACCACAGGTTTTATCGCCTGCGCAGGAATAAATTCCGAATTTCAAACCTTTAGAGTGTACATAATCGGCAAGGGCTTTGATGCCCGAAGGAAAACGTTCGGGGTCGGCGACAATAAATCCGAGCGAGTCGCGGCCAATTTGCCAGCAATCGTCGATGACTACGTATTCGTATCCAGCGTCTTTCATTCCGGTAGCAACCATAGCATCAGCTGTTTCCATAATCAGTTTTTCGCTTACATCGCATGCAAATTTATTCCAACTGTTCCAGCCCATTGGCGGGGTCAT
>JAGPIU010000160.1:1870-3677 GCA_018054805.1 Paludibacter sp.
GCTGATTTTTCGGTGAAAAGTGTTTTCAGCAAAGCAGCAGAAATGCTATCAATCGGATTAAAACTGTCTGAGTTCAGATAGGTTATTATGGCGCTGTAAAGTTGCACATTTTCCTTGTAATGAAGGCTGTTTCGTAAATCGCTCATGCAAACAAGCAATTTTCCATTTCCGACTTTGCACTCGAAAATAGTTGCCAGTCGATGTACGCGCTCCACATTGTCGATGCTTTCCACTATCGGATTAATTTTCCCGGCAGCTCTGTCAATAATCAGCGGATGACTGTTGCGTACGGCAGGCCACCATTGCCAGTTGCTGTGTGTTTGTGTGGGGAAATGGTCGAACAGCCGATGTTCGTTTTGTATCAATAACCCCATTGTACCGGGCGAGACAGGCTTTTTTGCATTTTCCGAAATGCTTTTGAACATGGAATAATTCCAGTAATCGCTGGTGAAAAGTCCACCAACCGTTTGATCCGGATGGCTGTTTCCGGCAGGCATCAAAAGCCCTTTTCCGCCATTGGCTAAATGTGCAAAAAGTGCGCTGTCAGCCTTTTCAAAAATCTTCAGATCGTTTTCCGGAGTTGGCAATTCTTTTTTTGCAGGATAAATCCAGAGCGGATAGGTGTTTTTGTACTTAGTGCCCTGAATTTGTATTTCCAAGCGACAGAAAACTGCTTTTTCAACTGCAGGAAGCTGAATGAGAAGCTGAAAAGCATCGCTCAGTGTTCCGGAAGGAGCATTTATTTTTATTTTTCCCGACAAAAGTATTTCTCCTTTTTCGGTTTGCAGTTTCCAGCGCAATGTTTTGTTTTTCAATGAAGATTTTGAGAAATTCGAAATTTTCACTTCGCTTTTCACAATGTCTTTTTCGTAAAATGTAAATCCATCAGCCAGCCAGAGAGGCATAATATCGTTATTCCACGAACGGAATTCCTCTTCGGAAATAACTCCTTTCGACTGCATATGAGCATTCAAAATACCCACAAGGGCAGTTCCCTGACCCGGAAAGTCCTGAATGTCGAGCATCTGATAGCCAGCCAGATTGCCGGTGCGGCGCATCATTTCCAAATCGGCTTTGTAACAAAGCAGACTCAGTGCAGCTGCGGCATCGTAATAACGCTGATAGTTTTCCTTACCCACTTTTGCATAAAACCTTTCGATAAAAATTTCGAGGTTTCGAGGCGATAAAATACCCGTGTAAAGCGGAAGTTCATTGGGATGAGGCAGCATTTGAAACTGACCTGTTTCGTGCGAAACGACAGGTTTTGTGGTCATTGCAGCACCTTTTTCGAAATTCATGCGCGAGTTCGGATAGCTTGCATTGAGTAAACCTCCGTCAGCGGCATCGGCAAACGAAAATGAGCTGCGCACATGCGGTTCGTACTGCGCATCGTTTTGTCCGCCCACTCTGCACGACACGAGAAAATCTTCGCCGCCCTGTTCGCCCAACCAACCCAGATGAAAGTTTGAGCCAAGCGCAAAAAGTGGTCGGTCGTCATGTTGTCTGAATGCCTCTGTCAGTGCTTTCATGCCATCGATGCTTCCCCAGAGTTCGTTGCCTGTGGAGAACATCACAAAGGACGGATGATGCGCAAAAGCATCGAGCACAGCTTTTCCTTCGGCCAACAAAAAGCGGCGCACCGGATCCGAAGCATCATCAGCGATATTTCCCCAGTAAGGTAATTCGGGCTGAAGGTAAAAACCCATGCGATCGGCCACTGCAAAAGCTGCTTCAGGCGGACACCAGGAATGGAAACGCACATGATTGAAACCGTATTTTTTCAGGATAGAAAAATACGAAATCCAGG
>JAGPIU010000159.1 GCA_018054805.1 Paludibacter sp.
GGCAGCGAAAGTACGCAGGCCGAAAGTTGTTCAGCCACAGGAAAATCACCCTCCTTGTAGCGAGGATCCTGATAGGCTTTCTGCATGTGCAGACAAACCGGATAATACACCATTGCAGGAATACCTTTGTCGGATAAATGTTTCTGAAGCGCTGCGCGGTCAACATCCACAAGCTTCAGTGTGTATTGATGAAACACATGTGTGGAAGCTGTGTTACGGGCTGGAATAATAAGCTTGTCGTTGCCATTGAATTTCGCATCGTAATAGGCAGCTGCATGTTGACGGGCTGCAATATATTCATCGAGGTATTGAAGTTTTACTTCAAGTACTGCCGCCTGCATACTGTCCAGTCGGGAGTTTACGCCAACAAAATCGTGATAGTAACGAACTACCATTCCATGATTGGCTACGGCACGTATTTTAGCCGCCAGCTCGTCGTTGTTGGTGAAAATTGCACCGCCATCGCCAAAGCAACCCAGATTCTTGGAAGGGAAAAACGAGGTGCAACCAATCTCGGCCATGCAACCCGACTGTACTTTACGGCCGTCCGAAAATGTGTATTCAGATCCAATCGACTGGCATGCATCTTCAATCACGTGCAGATTATGATCTTTTGCAATTTTCAGAATTTCTTCCATATCAGCATTTTGTCCGAACAAATGTACGGGTACAATGGCTTTTGTACGTGGCGTAATGGCTTTTTTTAGCGATTCGATAGAAATATTGAATGTGTCGAAATCCACATCCACTACCACAGGGGTGAGTCCCAGCAAAGCCACTACTTCGGCAGTAGCAATAAAAGTAAAAGTTGGTGTGATTACCTCGTCGCCTGGTTTAAGTCCCAAAGCCATCAGCGCAATCTGAAGTGCATCAGTGCCGTTAGCTACCGGAATCACGTGTTTTACATTTAAATACTGCTCAAGTTGATGCTGGAAGTCGTTTACCTTGCCACCTTTTATAAAAGTGGTGGTATCAATCACTTCCTGAATTCCGGCATTTACACTGTCTTTTATTTTCTCGTATTGACTTTTCAGGTCAACCATTTGTATTGGTTTCATGCTTCTTTTTAGAAAAGTATTTTATGCACATTCGAACTGATTCTTACGTGCGGGTTGTTTAATTTTTGAGTTTAAATAAATATGTATAACTTCAAATAATACAGGTGCTTAATAAGCTTATTTATTTTTTATAAAATGTCAGTTGTTAATTCTAAGTTTTCAACTGTTAACTATCAATTATCACCTATCAATTTATCTCAATCAGATATTCCACTTCCTCGGGAGAATGACGCAAATTTGAAATGTAAGAGGCCTGATTCACTATTTTCACTTTTTGCTTGTTTATACCTTTTGAAATTTCATTGTAATCGAAAACGGCTTTTAAATCATCGGATTTTATCTGTTTAAAATGACTCAAACCCACATTAAATCTGACATTAATAAATGCCGGGAAAGTTCTAATGGTAGCATTTTCGGGTTGATTAATAATAGTGAGCGGAAGTTGCATCTCTTTTTCGGTAAACATCTCCACGAAAATACTCATTTGGGTGACGGGCGTCGAAAAGCGTACATTTTTTATGGGTAAAATTCTAATCTGCTTCGAAATAGTATCGTTTACATTTCGGAGTTGAATACGTTCTGTTTTCAGTGAACTGAGTTTGTTCAGTATGCGGGCCGGTGCAAAAACGGTAATATGATCGGGACTCAGACTTATTTTTTCGCTAAAAATATATTGTTGTGCGGGTTTGATATCTGCATCAAGTTCAATGGGAAGCACAGCCGTACTGAGTTTTTCGTACTCGAGAACCAGCGAGTCGGGTTTTATTTCGAGTATCGTAGTGGTTGGAAGTAAGTACAAGCTTAGTTTTGCGCGAATATGGTCGGGCGAAATGGGAATTCTGCCTTTTTCGTAAAAACTTCGTTTTACGTCCAGTGTGATGGGAGTGATGCGGCGGCGTGAATATGAGAACAGGTTGATTCCCTGATCTCTGACTTTCAGCTTTATTTCATGAGGAACAGAATTGGTAATGGCTATTTGTTGGGGAATACCTTCGTAGCGTACCGGTATGCTGATTTCGGTGTCGCGCTCTTTGTCAAGTGCATTTACAAACCAAAACCCACCCGATAGCACAAGAAAGGACAAAAAGCTTAAAACATCCCTCGACAAAAGGAATGATTTAAGCTTTGTAAAAAGATAACCGATGAGTCTTATGAATCTGCCTTCGGCCATTATGCAGCATTATTTTGCAGGTGTCTGAATGTCTTCAGAAGATGCGAATACCGAATTTTTATCTACTTTAATGCGTACGTTGTCAGCGATTTCGATGGTCACAGTGTTTTCTTTGATATCGCGTACTTTACCATAAATACCACCTGTTGTAACTACTGTATCGCCGGCTTTCATAGCTTCGCGTTGTTTTTTGATCTCTTTCTGACGTTTTGTCTGAGGACGAATCATAAAGAAATAGAATACTACAAAAATAAGTACCATCATAATGATACTTGTATAGCCACCACCGGCTGCACCTGTAGCTGGTGCCTGAAGTAAAATGTTCAGAAAATTCATATTGTCGAATTATTTAATGTTTTATGTTTGCAAATATAAGAAATTTATACGAAATGTGAGTTGTAGAGTAATGTAATAAGGAAAATAAATCAAAAAACTACTTACTCCTTACTTTCTTACCTCTCACTTTCTTACCTCTAATCTTTACTAAACATCACCACCTTAATCAGCTTGTTGTCTTTTTTAAGCAGATTTACGATATTGTCGAGTACTCCGTTGATAAATGTGCCGCTTTTCTCAGTACTGTAGTTTTTGGCAATTTCAATATATTCGTTGAAAGTTACGTTTACCGGAATAGTAGGGAAGTCCATAAGTTCCGAAATAGCTACCTGCATAATCAGAATATCCATGTAGGCAATGCGGTCAATTTCCCAGTTACGGGTATGCTGATCAATCAGTTCACGGTATTTGTCGCCGTTAGTGATTACGCCGCGAAGCAGTTTGCGAGCAAACTCAGCATCTTCTTCATCTTTGAACATTGGAAGTAAAGGCTGTGCAATGCCATTCGACTGATCGAAACGTTTGATGGTTTTAATGATAAAGCTTATTACAAGTTCAATATCATCTACCCAGTAGATGCTCTGGTCTTCAATCGAACTGTCGAGGTCTTCGCTTTGTAACAGAATTTTCTTGTAAATTTTGCGCCAGATATCTTTGTCGGCAGCATAATCCACAGTTTCAGCATTCATATAATCGCTGAAGAAGTCGGATGCAATTACCTTTTCGTATAGCGATTTTACGATTTCAGAATCGTTTACCCACGAAAGTTTCTGATTTGTCATATATTCGTTAAACTGAATATTGGTAGCCAGTTGACGGATAAATGCGTTGTCGATAAATCGGGTGTTGGGATTCAGATCTTCGGCGGTTGGGCGTAGCTTGTTGCGGCGTGAATCAATGCGCTGAGCGGCATAATTGGTAATTTCGACCGAAAGTTGCAACAAGTGAAAATATAAATCGTAAGTTCTTTCAATGCTGTGAAACAACTCTTTTTCGGCCAAAGGCATGGATTTTCCTTCGCCTTTGTAAAATGAATACAAGATCTGAATGATTTTGATTCGTAATAATACTCTGTTAATCATAAATGCTTTTTGAACGCTTTTCAAATTTTG
>JAGPIU010000161.1:0-2270 GCA_018054805.1 Paludibacter sp.
GAGTTAAGCGATTTTCTGGATACGCCGAATGGAAGTTATTATTATTCCTTCAGTATTGGAAATACAATGTTTATGGTGCTCGATACGGGCGAGGACAAAGCTGATACGCATCCGGTGTATGCCGGATTGGCCGATTATGATCGTTACAGAACCGAACAGGCTGAATGGATAAAGCGGACAATTGCTTCGCATGAATGGATAAAAGCTAAACACCGTATTGTATGTGCACATATTCCTGCCACAGCGACTAATGATGGCTGGCATGGTTCGGAGGAAATTGCAAAGAAATTTCTACCACTCCTCAATAAAGCAAAATTGGATTTATATCTGTCAGGACATACGCATGAGCCTGTTTTGGAAAAACCGGGAGCTAATCATAATTTCACTATGGTGGTAGGTGGTGGGCCAATGAAATCAGCAAATAAATCGAATGTGACTTATATACGGGTTGATGTGGATAACAACAATCTGAAAGTTGGTTTATACAGATATAACGGAGATTTAATTACGGAGTATAAAGTGAAGTAAATTTATAAATAAGCGAACGTAAATTACACAAATTCACAAAAGTCTTGTTATCCGGATTTTGAGTTTTAGTCAGATATCACTGTGTTTAATTGTGTAATTTGCGTTCGTTTCCATTCAGAAAAGATTGCCCTAAAGGATAATTTTATTCATCCCAGAGATTGGCATAAGTATAGCAACCTCCCGGAAGTACGGCATAAAGCCCTTTGGCAATGCGTTGATTGCGGTTCATACTACTGATAAGTTTTACCTCACTGTCGGTAAGTTGTACACTAAGGGCGCCAATGTTCTCAATAATTCTATCGGCATTTACCGATTTTGGAATCACTGCATATCCGCGGGCCATTCCCCAGGCAAGTATGATTTGTGCCGGAGTGCAGTTGTATTTTTCTGCCAAACGAATTATAATTTGCTGTTGCGTAATACTTTCGTTGGTTTTAATCAAATGCCGACTGCCAAGCGGTGAATACGCAGTGACAATTATATCGTTTTCGCGACAATATCTGAGCATTTTTTCCTGAGTGAAAAATGGATGAATCTCAACCTGGTTTACTTCAGGTTTGGTTTCGGACTGTTTTGAGAGTTCGTCAAGTTTTTTTATACTGAAGTTCGAAACGCCGATATGTCTCGTAAGCCCTTTACGTTTAATTTCTTCCATGGCTTTCCATGTGTCTGCTAACGGCACCTCGTCGGTCGAAAGAAGGTCGTTAGCGCTGCGTGCCTGATCGTGTCCCTGTTTAAAAACGAGTGGCCAGTGAATAAGATAAAGGTCGAGGTAATCGAGTTGCAGATCGGCCAGTGTTTTACGAATAGCCGGTTCTACCGATTCCGGATGATGAAAACTATTCCAGAGTTTTGAGGTGATAAAAAGCTCCTCGCGCGTAACAATGCCATTTTCAAAAGCAAAAGTCAGTGCGTTGCCAATTTCTTTTTCGTTGCCATAAATATAAGCACAGTCGATGTGACGGTAGCCTGTACGAAGCGCCTGAAGCACAGCTTCGCCAACTTCACCCGGTTTCGAAAGCCATGTGCCCAGACCGAATGCAGGGAATATATCTCCGTTGCTGAATTGTAAGTTTGCCATTTTTTATGATTGATAGAATGTATTTAACAGCTAAACAAATACAGATTGGAAAAGTTGAGACCCGGGAATGACTTTGTGATGAAAAGGGCAAGGCATTGTTGAAAAAAAGGAAGAACGCAAATTACTCAAACAGCCACAAACAAACACGAATTGCTGAACTCTGTAATTACAGGACTTTCAGAATTGTGTTATTTGTGAGAACTTGCGTAATTTGCGTTCAAAAATAACTTTTGTCAGACCCCGTTCATGGAGGCTGTTCGACCTTTACACAGGATTAAATTTTCTTCAATCCTTTCATTTCTTTTTTGTCTGCTTTTTTCAGACTAATGGCTACACCACCTCCGGCAGCCAGTTTTTGTTTTAGAACCGATTTTGAATTAACAAGCACTTTGCGGATTTTGTAAGCCATTGGGTTTTCTTTCCAATGCGCATTGGCAGCGTCTTCGTAAATTGTGGCCACATACCATGTTTTTTCTTCCAGATAGTTGAATGGAATAACGGCGGTGCGGGGATTTTCGTCGGTAATTGCGCCAATAAACCAATTCGCAGTGTTTTTTGCACGACGGGCAACAGTCAGATAATCGCCCGGCTCAGCTTCAAGATAACGTGTGTCGTCCCAATCCACAGCCACATCCTTGATAAACTGAAAAGCGTCCATACG
>JAGPIU010000161.1:2370-3668 GCA_018054805.1 Paludibacter sp.
TGCACCTGATTTTGATTGCCTTCCTGATAATAACTCATTTTAATTTCGAAAATTCCCGGTGTGTAATCCATTGGGCCTCCCAGAAGTCGTGTAAATGGTAAAATGGTTTCGTGCTCGGGTGGATTTCCAGAGCTCCATGCATTAAATTCATTGCCACGGGCGGCTTCGCAGGCCAACCAGTTAGGGTAGGTGCGGTGCAAGCCTGTGGGACGAACCGATTCGTGTGAGTTCAGCATCAATTTGTTTTCAGCCATTTTTTCGGCCATCCGTACATAATGATTCACCATCCATTGTCCATCGTGTGTTTCGCCGCGAGGAATTATCCAGCCTACATACCCGGTTTTTACAGCTTCGTAGCCATGCTCTTTCATTAGTTCAATGGCTTTGTCGATGCGTCGTTCGTAGTTTGTCACCGACGATGAAGTTTCGTGATGCATAATCAGTTTCACGCCTTTCGAATGTGCATATTCGTTCAGTGCTTTAATGTCAAAATCGGGATAAGGTGTTACAAAATCGAACACTTCCTCTTTCCAGTTGCCGGCCCAGTCTTCCCAGCCTACATTCCAGCCTTCGACCAATACGCCCGAAAATCCGTGTTCGGCAGCAAAGTCGATGTAACGGCGTACGTTTTTATTGCTCGCACCGTGTTGTGGAAGCGGAGTCAGCGCATTCCAGTCGGTATCCTTCAACCGAATATTCGGTGCATGTGCATAATCCCACGACATGGTGTTGGGCACATGCATTCCCCACCAAATTCCGATATATTTCTGAGGCTTTATATAGTCGGTGTTTTCAATTTTCGATGGTTCGTTCAGATTCAGAATCATTTTCGAAGCCAGAATGTCAGTAGCCTTGTCGCTTACCATTATTGTGCGCCAGGGTGTATTGTGTGGTGTTTGCATATAGGCTTTTGTGCCTGTGGCGTCGGGTGCCAGTGCCGAAGTGAGCACCATGTTTTTTTGATCGATAAGCAAATGCATAGCTGAATAGTCGATCAGTGCAGCTTCGAAAATACTGATGTACATTCCATCTGTCGTTTTCATCATCAAAGGACTTTGCACGGCATTTTTAGCAAAATATCCATGTGTGCCAATACCAGTTCCATCCACTTTCGAAGCATCCACCTCCGAAAGTCTGGTGGTTGTGTAATAATATTCGTTTGTGTCGAAGTCTCCCGGAATCCAGAAAGCTTTGTGATCGCCTGTAAGTGCAAACTCGGTGCGCTCGTCGGCCACCCGGAAATAATTCAGATTTTTCTGCTTCTCAAATTCGTAACGAAATCCAAGTCCGTCGTTAAA
>JAGPIU010000162.1 GCA_018054805.1 Paludibacter sp.
CAAATCAATAAAATCAATCCGGTAAACAAATCAGAAGTTGTGTGGACTGTCGGTGCCGAAGATGTGCTGTTTATTGGTCGACTGTTTAGCAAAGGAATTGTTGATTTGACACGTACGGTTGCAATCACAGGACCGGAAGTTGTGAAACCTCAATACATTCAGACTGTAGCAGGTTCGTTGGTAGCTCCTTTGCTTAAAGGCAATGTGACCATGGGTGTGGAGCACCGCGTGATTAGCGGAAACGTACTCAGCGGATTGCAAATATCTGCCAATGGCAATATCGATCCTTATGCCACTCAGATTTCTGTTATCAAAGAAGGTAAAGATAATCACGAACTTGTAGGTTGGGCTATGCCACGCTTCAACAAATTCAGTGCAAGTCGTTTGTACTTTAGTAGCATTTTGCAGAAGGTATTTGGTAAAAAAGATTTTGAATACGATGCTCGTGTGTTGGGTGGCGAAAGAGCCATTATCATGTCGGGCGAGTACGATAAAGTTTTACCAATGGATATTTTGCCCGAATTCCTGTTTAAAGCAATGATGACAGGTAATATCGACAAAATGGAAGCGCTCGGAGCTTACGAAATTGCCCCCGAAGATGTGGCTTTATGCGAATTTGTGTGTACCTCGAAACTGCCATTGCAGCAGATTGTAAGGGAGTCACTTGATAATATGAGAAAGGAACTTGAATAAACCCCAAATCCCCTTTCGGGGCATAAATATATGAATGCATTAAGAAATTTAGTAGATAAAGTGAAACCGCACTTCGAGAAAGGCGGTAAGCTTGAAAAGTTCCATTCGGTGTTCGACGGATTTGAGACTTTCCTCTTTGTTCCGAATACCACATCGAAAAACGGAACGCATATTCACGATGCGGTGGACTCGAAACGTACAATGATTGTTGTTGTACTGGGTTTGGTTCCTGCTTTGTTGTTTGGTATGTACAATGTTGGTTACCAGCATTTCCTTGCTATAGGTCAGTCGGTTGGTTTTTGGGAGATGTTTTTCTTCGGAGCGCTGGCTGTGTTGCCGCTTGTAGTAGTATCGTATGTAGTAGGTTTGGGTATCGAATTTATTGTAGCGCAGATTAAAGGTCACGAAATTCAGGAAGGTTTTCTGGTTTCCGGATTTTTAATTCCGTTGATTGTACCTGTGGATACTCCGCTTTGGATGGTGGCTGTGGCTACTGCCTTTGCCGTGATTTTTGCCAAAGAAGTTTTTGGTGGTACAGGTATGAATATTTTCAACGTGGCGCTTGTGACCCGTGCTTTCCTTTTCTTTGCTTATCCAACTTTCATGTCGGGCGACGTGGTTTGGGTGCGCACTGCTTCAACCTTTGGTTTGGGTGCAGGCTCGGTAGTGGATGGTTATTCGGGTGCTACTGCACTCGGACAAGTGGCTACTGCTACTACACAGAACGCTCAGTTGGTCGATATTCTCGGTAATCCAATTGGTTTTATCGATGGTTTCCTCGGACTGATTCCCGGTTCGGTAGGTGAAACATCGACACTTGCAATTTTGATTGGTGCTGTGATTTTGCTTATTACCGGAGTGGCCAGCTGGAAAACAATGTTCTCGGTATTTGCCGGAGGTGCACTTATGGCCTGGATATTCAATGTAGCCGGTCCTGATACTGCTGCTGCACATTTCCCATGGTATAATCATTTGGTATTTGGTGGTTTTGCATTTGGTGCTGTGTTTATGGCAACCGACCCCGTAACTTCATCGCGTACCGAAACCGGAAAATGGATTTATGGCGCTTTGATCGGAGCATTGGCTATTATCATTCGTGTGCTTAACCCCGGTTATCCCGAAGGTATGATGCTTGCCATTTTGCTTATGAATATTTTTGCACCGCTTATCGACTATTATGTAGTGGATGCAAATATCAAACGTCGTCTGAAACGCGCCAAAACTAACTAAAAACGGAGGATAAACGATGAATACAAATAAGAATAGTTATACATTGATATATGCTGTCGTAATGGTGGTGGTAGTGGCGCTTTTACTGGCGCTGGTATCGAGCGGACTGAAAGATATTCAGAATAATAATGTGAAACTCGACAAGAAAAAACAAATTCTGAGTTCGCTGAATATTCAACTTGATGGTCAGGATGCCAATACGCTTTACGAACAGCATATTGTGAAAGAATTAGTGTTGAATATTAAAGGCGAAGTTGTTTCCGAAAAAATGGGAGAGGCCTTTGTGATTGATGTAATTAAGGAAAATGCGAAAGCTGAAGCCGAAAGACAATTGCCGCTTTATGTGGCTGAGGTTGACGGACAAACAAAATATATTATCACTATGCGTGGTGCTGGTCTCTGGGGCCCAATCTGGGGATATATTGCACTGAACGATGATAAAAACACAGTGTTCGGGACTTATTTCTCGCATGCCAGCGAAACGCCTGGTCTTGGTGCTGAAATTGCACTTCCTGCTTTTCAGAATAAATTTGTAGGAAAACATATTTTGAATGATGCACGCGATTTTGTTTCGATTGCAGTGATGAAGCCCGGACAGACAGCCGAAGGTCAGGACTATGTGGATGGAATTTCGGGTGGTACCATTACCAGTAAAGGTGTGGAAGCCATGCTCCTGAAAAGTATCGGTCAATATGAAGCTTATTTAAAAAACTAATGGAGGAACCGAAGAATGAGTAAATTATTTTCAGAAAAAACAAAACAGGTTTTCTTAGGTCCGCTAAGTAAAAATAACCCGATTACTGTTCAGGTTTTGGGTATCTGTTCGGCCTTGGCTGTAACGGCCAAACTTGAGCCGGCTCTTGTAATGGGATTGTCGGTGACTATTATTGTTGCTTTTGCCAATGTGATTATTTCGCTGTTGCGTAATACAATTCCTAACCGTATTCGTATTATTGTACAGTTGGTAGTGGTTGCTGCTTTGGTGACAATTGTTAGCGAAATTCTGAAAGCTTTTGCCTACGATGTAAGTGTACAGCTTTCGGTATATATTGGTCTGATTATTACAAACTGTATCCTGATGGGTCGTCTCGAAGCATTTGCTATGGGTAACAAACCCTGGGAATCGTTTGTTGACGGGCTGGGTAATGGCTTTGGATATGCCTGGATATTGGTAGTGGTGGCTTTCTTCCGCGAACTTCTGGGTTCGGGAACTTTGCTTGGCATGAGAGTGATTCCTCAGGCAGTATACGATGCAGGTTATGTAAACAATGGTTTGATGATTTTACCCCCAATGGCGCTGGTTTTAGTGGCTTGTATTATTTGGGTGCACAGAGCCAGAAACAAAGAATTACAGGAAAAATAATGACCCCATATCCCCTAAAGGGGAATTTGAGGTTAATAATAATTTTTAATACAGATATTACTCTTTTCTCCTTTTAGGGGTTAGGGGTTAAATTAAATAATATGGAAAACTTAGCCAGTATATTTGTAAAGTCGATATTTGTCGACAATATGATTTTTGCATATTTCCTCGGGATGTGTTCATATCTCGCAGTTTCGAAAAATGTAAAAACATCTATGGGTCTGGGTCTTGCTGTAATTTTTGTGTTGGCCATCACCCTTCCGGTGAATTACCTGCTCGAAAATTATGTGCTTAAAGAAGGTGCTTTGGCGTGGTTGAGCCCTGAGTTGGCTTCGCTCGACTTAAGCTACCTTGCATTTATTTTGTTTATTGC
>JAGPIU010000163.1 GCA_018054805.1 Paludibacter sp.
TATGCTTCTCATTAGTTTATGTGTTATCTTTATGCCTTCAATTATTAGCCGGGTTATACTTTTGATGTTGCCGGGCTTCTGAAAAATTGAATTCATACTTTTCAAACAGCGATAATATGTTTAAAAACTCCAACATAGTCATTAAAAATAAAAGAGCCACTTTCGATTACGAAATTATCGAACGATATGTGGCCGGCATTCAGCTTTTTGGCACCGAAATAAAATCAATACGTGACGGGAAAGCATCATTAGTTGACACTTATTGCACTTTTATCAACAACGAACTTTGGGTGAAAAACATGCACATTGCCACCTACTTTTTTGGCACCTACAATAACCACGAAGTACGCCGCGACCGTAAACTGTTGCTTACCAAACGTGAACTGCGAAAATTGCTGCGCGGAACAAAGGAGACAGGCTTTACAATGGTTCCCACCAAGCTTTTTATCAACGAAAAAGGACTTGCAAAGCTCGAGCTCGGGCTGGCACGCGGAAAGAAAACTTACGACAAACGTCAGACTCTGAGAGAGAAAGAAGACAAACGAAGCATGGACAGAGCCATGAAACATTAATTTTTTCAGTCCGAAGGTCAGAAAATTATTGCATTGAGGGGCAAATCAATTTCGCCAAACTCTACCATTGCATTAAAAATCCGCAACCGGCTGAAACGTGGCAAATCGTGCACAGAAATATCGGCTTCCGTAATTTTGCCTTCAACCAGCAAAGAAGCCCTTTGCGTACCAAATAAAGCTGGTTGAGCAGGTGTAAGCCATTCTTTACCATTCCACAAAGCCACATTTGCATAACTTGTGTCGGTAAGCAAACCATTGCGCACCATGAGTACGTCATCGCATCCGCCACGAAGCGCAAAGGCATCAACAAATTGCTTTCTGTCGGTCGATTTAAACGCTGACGGTTCAGCAGAAATCTCCACCAGTTTCAGAGTTTTTATATCGCGACGCTGATACGCCACAAATTCAACCAGTTCAGGCTTAGCGCTGTATTCAATGCGACATTTATACAATCCTGTTTTAGGAAAATCGCATTCCCGAAGCACCTCAACAGGATTGAAAACCGCTATATCGGGAAAGAAAGCCGCAAAAGTGGCTTCCACTCTTTTACGATGAAAGTCGGTCCGGAAAAATGTTCCGTTTTCGAGTTTTATGGTTTCAATAAAGCGGTACATATACTTTTCGTAAAAGTTCGTCGTATTCTTTTTCGCAATCGCTCAGCGAAGTGATTCCACCTCCGCTTTTAAATATCAAACCATCATTTTGCTGCTCCACAAAACGGATCATCACTGCCGAGTCGAGATTTTCGCCATCGAAATAGCCAAAAACGCCTGTGTAATATCCACGCTCGTAAGCTTCTGCTGTTTCGATAATCTCCATTGTTTTTGGTTTTGGAGCACCGCTGATAGAACCCGCAGGCAGAAGCCTGAAAATAATATCGCCCAGATTTTCGTGAAAATTTTGCGGCAACATCCCTGATATTTCAGAACTTACCTGCAACAAATCGCCCTTATTGGTTTTGAGCCTGTCGATATAACGATAACGCTTCACTTCCACCCTATCGGCCACCATGCTCAAATCGTTACGAATCAGGTCTACAATGGTAGCATGTTCGGCTTTTTCTTTATAATCGTTTAAAATGATATTTTCAGCATCGGGAATGGCGGCATCGATAGTTCCTTTCATCGGAAACGACGAAATGCGACCGTTCTCAATCCGCACAAAACACTCGGGAGAAAGCACTGTAAATCTATCCTTTAACCACAATTTATACGCAGCATGCGATTTTTCAAAAATACTTTCAAGCGTCAAATTTGTTTCAAGCCGTGTGGGCTTTGTAAGATTGACCAAAAAAGAATTGCCTTTACATATCTGATTTTGAACGTATTCAAAAGCCTTTCTGTAGTGAGCCATACTTACAGGAAATGTATTCCAAAGGGGCTTTTCTGCATTTGAATGAGGCCTTTCTGCATGCAGCGAAAACCTTACAAAATCGGTATTCAATTCATCATTACAAAACACAAAACCGTTTTTGGCACGATAATCGATCACGAACAAAAAAGCTTCGCGGGCAGCACCAAGCCTGTTCATTTTCGATATCATGTCGTTACGTTCCAGTTCTGTATTTTTTATTTCGGATATCATTTGCGTCATTTCATTCAGGCTGCAAAAATAAAGATTTTTATCGGGATAAAATCATAATAATTATCACAGTTGGAAGTTATATCTGTTTTAAACCTTAGACATAAATCATAGTTTGACTCCGTTTTTAATCAAATTATTTTCTCATTTTGAATTAAATTAAGTAAGTTTGCACATTAGGTTTTAAATTCACAAAAAACATCCCCAATATGAAAAAGCTAAGCATTTATTTTATGGCGTTTGTGTTCGCCGCGCTCACTTTCAACTCCTGTTTACCTATCGAAGATATGTTCGACGAATCGCTGCTGATCGGGAAATGGGCGATGGGAACCGATCATTACCGTTATGATGCCGATGGAACGGGCGTTAGTTGGGACACTGCCGACGATTATACCGAAGAAGAAGGACTTCCTTTTACATGGACACTGGAAAGTGCCGAACTCACTCACATTCATATTATGGAAACCGGTGGTTCGGGTGTACCTAAAATCTACACAGTGACCGAACTCACCGAAACTTCGCTGAAATACAAGGACGATTTTGGGAAAACATATTCCTTTGTCAAAATAAAATAACAAACTCATCCGACAATTGCGAAAGTCTTTGCGATTGTCGGATGCTGATTTTGATGATTCATTGAAAATTATCTGAAACTCTAAATTCTTTAAAAATGAACCGTACAGTCAAGATCATCCTGATAAGTTTTGTATCCCTGTTGGTTGTGCTGCTGATAAGCATTTCGGTACTTTTGTGGGTGGTATTCACGCCCGAAAGACTGACGCCCATTGTGCAAAAACAACTAAAGAACTACATTTCGTGCCCTGCCGAAATAAAAGATGTGGAACTTACCTTTTTCAGTTCCTTCCCCCAATTTGCACTCAGGATTGATGGCATTACCCTCGTAAACCCCACTGAAGGAGCTCAAAACGACACTTTGCTCAGTAGCGCTGTACTAAAAGCCACTGTGGATGTACGCGAATTTGTAAAAAACAACAAAGTCATTATTACTGATGTTTTGTTCAAAAATTTACGGGCAAACCTCTTCAGCGATGCAACGGGGCGCACAAACTTCGATGTATTTATTTCCGACACTACTGCGCAGGATAGCTCTGCTTTCGAAAATCCTTTTGAACTGATTAAACTCGACAAAGTAGCTGTGGAAAATGCCAATATCAGTTATATTGATTTGAAATCGAAAATGTCAGCCGCCATCAATAAACTGGATGCTGAAATGCTGATAAATATGAAAAAATCGGTAATTGACCTGGCATTAAATGCCTCAACACCAAAAATTTCATTTAAAACTGACAGTACAGTGTTTTTGAATAATGCCGATGTGCAGTTGAAAGTCCCTGCCCTTTTCGACATGGATAAAATGCATCTTACGCTCAATAAATCCGAAATTCTTATCAACGGACTTACGGCAGGCATCACAGGCGAGGTAAATTTAAAGAACGACATTATTACCGACTTACAATTTCACAC
>JAGPIU010000164.1 GCA_018054805.1 Paludibacter sp.
CAGGTTTTATTCCTTTTGGTGAATTTGTATCGAGCGACGGCGCACCTTACCACATTCATCTCGATCCGGTAATTGCGACTGTAAGTGTAAGTATTGCTGTGGCTGCAATTGTATTGGCAACTATCCTTTACAGGAAAGAAAATGCATTGCCGGCAAAAATGGCAACTGCTTTCAGTGGTTTGCACAAAGCAGCTTCGAATCGTTTCTACATCGACGAAGTATATCTGTTTGTGACCAAAAAAATTATTTTCAAACGCATATCCACACCCATTGCCTGGTTCGACCGTCATGTAATCGACGCCACAATGAATGGTATGGCAAGCGTAACACAATGGACATCAGCACGCACAAGATTCCTGCAAAGCGGAAACATACAGCATTATGCTTTTGCCATTCTGCTTGGTGCGCTTATCATTTCCGCGCTGGCACTTTTTATCTGATGAATCAACGACAAGTTTAAAAACTGAATTATATGAATTTCCTGTCAATTTTTGTACTTATCCCCATACTGATGCTCGTTGCGATGTATTTTGCCCGCACGCGTAATCAGATTAATATCATTGCTGCTATTGGAGGCACAGCACTGCTGATCATGTCGGGAATACTCACCTGGCTGTATTTTGGCGAAAGAGCTGCCGGCAACGAAGACATTATGCTTTTCAGAGCTGACATGCTGTGGTACGAAGCATTCAACATTCACTACTCAGTAGGTGTGGATGGAGTTTCTGTAGCCATGCTGCTGCTGACATCGGTCATTGTGTTTACCGGCGTTTTTGCTTCGTGGCGCATCGATCCGCTGCCACGTGAGTTCTTTCTCTGGTTCTGGCTACTTTCGGCCGGGGTTTATGGTTTCTTTATTACCATCGACCTTTTCAGCATGTTCATGTTTTACGAAATTGCGCTTATCCCCATGTATCTGCTTATTGGCCTTTGGGGAACAGGCAAAAAAGAATATTCAGCAATGAAACTGACCCTGATGCTGATGGGAGGTTCAGCGCTGTTGCTCGTGAGCATACTTGGCATTTACTATTTTGCAGGTGGCGACACTATGAATCTGCTTGAAATTGCGCAGCGACATATTCCTGTCGAAGCACAACGCTATCTCTTCCCGCTGGCTTTTATGGGTTTTGGCGTACTTGGCGCACTTTTCCCTTTTCACACATGGTCGCCCGACGGTCATGCTTCGGCACCCACAGCTGTATCGATGCTTCATGCCGGTGTACTTATGAAACTCGGAGGTTACGGAGCATTCAGGGTAGCCATGTACCTGATGCCCGAAGCAGCACACGAGCAGGCATGGATTTTCCTTATTCTCACTGGCATTAGCGTGGTTTACGGAGCATTTTCAGCTGTAGTACAAACTGACTTAAAATATATCAATGCCTATTCGTCGGTTAGTCACTGCGGACTTGTGCTGTTTGCCATTTTAATGATGAATGAAACAGCCATGACGGGTGCGGTAATGCAAATGTTGTCGCACGGACTAATGACTGCACTTTTCTTTGCACTTATCGGAATGATTTACGGCCGCACACATACACGTTTAATTACCGAAATGGGTGGACTGATGAAAATAATGCCTTTCCTGGGAGTTAGTTATGTGATTGCCGGTATGGCTTCGCTCGGACTTCCGGGTCTGAGTGGTTTTGTGGCCGAAATGACCATCTTTGTGGGAGCATTTCAGGAAACCGACACTTTTCACCGCGTGCTTACCATTGTAGCTGCATCTTCCATTGTGATTACTGCAGTTTACATATTAAGAGTGGTAGGGAAAATTCTGTACGGCAAGCTTCAGGATCCGCATCATGCCGAGCTGAGCGACGCGACATGGTGGGAAAGAGTTTCGGTGGTGACACTTATCATTGCCGTTGTGGCACTTGGCTCTGCTCCTTTCTGGATTTCCGACATGATTCAGGACAGCCTTACGCCTGTGGTTGAAAAACTTATGACTGCACTATAACACAGTTCGAACAAGATAATGACATTTCATATGAATTATTCTGCATTTTTACAGTTACACGATGAACTCTCGCTGCTTGCAGTCATTGTGATTATTCTGATTTACGATATTTTTGCTTCCGATAAAAGCGCCCGCTACATTCAGCCATTGGCATTGGTTCTGCTCACTGTACATACTGTGCTCAACGCATTTCCAAGGGACAGTTTCGAAGTGGCCGGAGGTATGTATCAGTATTACCCTATGCTGACTTATATTAAAACCATTCTGAATGTCGGAACCATTATTATATTTCTGCAAGCCGACAAATGGTTGCGCGACGACTCTGTGATTATACGCCGGGGCGAATTTTATTTCCTCACATTGTGTACGTTATTGGGACTAAGCCTAATGATGTCAGCAGGACATTTTCTTCTGTTTTTTATTGGTATTGAAACTGCGTCAATTCCAATGGCTGCACTGGTGGCATTCAACAAATACAATCACAAATCGGCCGAAGCCGGAGCTAAATTTATACTTTCCACAGTATTTGCATCGGGAATTTCGCTGTACGGCATTTCGATGATTTACGGTGCTGCAGGTACTTTGTATTTCGACGATCTGGCATTGCTGATTACTCACAATCCGATTTATATCATGGCTTTGGTATTCTTTTCAATCGGTCTGTTTTTCAAAATATCACTTGTGCCTTTCCACTTATGGACACCCGATGTGTACGAAGGTGCGCCCACCGGCATCACGGGATATTTGTCGGTCGTTTCCAAAGGTTCAGCCGTATTTGTATTATTCACCATTTTCACAAAAGTATTTGCAAATCTGACTACCGAATGGCAACCCATACTTTACGGTCTGATTGTGATCAGCATTACACTGGCTAATATTTTCGCCATCCGCCAGAAAAACATCAAACGTTTTATGGCCTATTCGTCTATTTCGCAGGCAGGTTATCTGCTGCTCGGCGTGATAAGTGCCAGCGCTACGGGAATGAGCTCGATGGTTTACTACATTTTGGTATATATGTTTTCGAACCTGGCTGTATTCGGCGTTATTTCGGTGATTGAACAGCGCACGGGAAAAGTAAACATAAGCGACTACAACGGACTTTATCAAACCAATCCGCGACTGAGCGCCGTGATGATGTTTGCGCTGTTTTCACTGGCAGGCATTCCTCCCTTTGCAGGGTTTTTCAGCAAATTCTTTATCTTTGCAGCCGCAACTGAGCAAGGCTATTACGTATTGGTATTTATTGCTCTGATAAATACAGTAATATCTCTGTATTACTATCTGTTGATTATAAAGGCTATGTTCCTGAACAAAAGCGTGCAGCCGGTGGAACGAATTGCAACCGATTTCCCCGCACGCCTCAGTCTTGTGGTTTGTTTGATTATGATTGTGTTTGCCGGATTGCTGAGCACTATTTATCAGCATATTTCGGCATTGAGTTTTGTTTGATTATTTATAAAAAAGATTAATGGAAGTAGGTATTGGCTTTTGGATTGGTTTTGTAGTTTTTGTGGTTGTTATGCTTTTTCTCGACCTGAAGGTTTTTCACAAACAGGACGAGGAAATCAGAGTAAAACCGGCTCTTTACTGGAGCGCATTCTGGATTGGACTCGCACTGCTGTTCAACGTGGGGATTTATTTTA
>JAGPIU010000165.1:0-1499 GCA_018054805.1 Paludibacter sp.
GTAGAGCCAATGTAGTCGGGTGTTCCGGCTTCGAATTTGAAGGGCAGTTCGTTGTAAGTGGTTTTTTCGAAACTTACCGTAGCTATCATTTCGCCACCACCCTGATACGGAGGAATGGCATTGAGCCATTTTTCCTTGCCGTAAAGAGTACCAATTCCTGTAGGGGCGTAGATTTTATGACCTGAGAAAACATAGAAGTCGGCATCGAGCTCTTTTACATTTACCGCAATGTGTGGCACGGCCTGCGCACCATCGATAAGTACCGGTGTATTGTTGGCATGAGCAAGAGCAATAATTTCCTTTACAGGGTTTATTGTGCCCAGCACATTCGATACATGAGTGACTGATACCAGTTTTGTGTGCTCGTTGAGCATGTTTTTATAAGCGTCCATGTCGAGTTCGCCGGCTTCGTTGGCCGGAATGACACGCAAAGTCATTTTTTTTCGTTCGCAAAGCATTTGCCAGGGCACAATATTGGAGTGATGCTCCATAACTGACACAATTATTTCGTCGCCTTCGGAACAAAAAGCTTCGCCATACGAAAAAGCAATCAGATTGATGGCTTCGGTGGTGCCTCGTGTAAAAATAATTTCTTCTTTTTTGTCTGTTCCCAGAAATTCAGCTACTGTTTCGCGGGCAGCTTCGTGTGCTTCGGTGGCTTTCTGACTTAAATAATGTACGCCACGATGGATGTTGGCATTGATATGATAATATCCCTCTTCAATTTTTTCGACTACAGCGCGTGGTTTCTGGGTTGTAGCGCCATTGTCGAAATAAATCAGGTCTTTTTTATAGATTTTTTCGGAGAGAATGGGAAAGTCTTTACGTATATCGTTGATTTGTTGTTCGTTCATTGTATTTTGTTTTCCTGAAAGTATGGTGGCCCGGGTAAGTCCACATTTTTATATACAAACTACTTCAGCGTATTTTTGTTTTGCAAAAATACGAAATTTATTATTGAGTGACCGAATCTGATAGTTAAGATGTTGTATTTTTTGAATTATGAATGAATGTACATTGATAATCTGTACTCCTTTTTTCAATTTTTAACCGCTTTGAGGCTGTGTGTTGCCAAATAATTATGTACTTTTGTGTGATTTTTCCCAAAAACTGCACTTTTCATAACGAATAACATTCATGAATAAAAAAGTTCCTGCCGGATATATTCCTCACCTTGTAGCACTATTGCTGTTTTTAGTGATTTCATTTTTCTATTTTAAGCCTGTTTTACAGGGGAAACAGCTGCTCGGACACGATACTGAAAGTTGGATGGGCGCAGCAAAAGAAACCGTAGATTATAACAAATCGCATGATGAGCCTACTTTGTGGACGAATTCGATGTTTGGTGGTATGCCGAATTATCAGATTTCGATGACGCAGCCCAACAATCTGGTAGGTCATGTGGAATTGTTGCTCAATAAATTTCCGTTGCCAATATATCAGATAATGCTTTATTTGATTGGGTTTTATGTGCTGCTTTTGTGTTTCAGAATAAATCC
>JAGPIU010000165.1:1599-3600 GCA_018054805.1 Paludibacter sp.
TCGGGGCCTGTTTATCTGGGTGCAATTGTAATGTTCCTGTTTGTGCTTTCATTCTTTTTGGTTGAAAAACGCTATTTGTGGTGGCTTGTGCCGGTTATTGTGCTTACAATGATGCTTTCGTGGGGACGTAATTTTATGTGGCTCACCGATTTGTTTATCGACTATGTGCCCATGTACAATAAATTCCGCACAGTATCGATGACTTTGGTTGCAACCGGATTTGGTATTACACTGCTGGCCATGCTTGCTTTGAAAGAAGTGCTTGATCCTATGCGCGACCGCAAAACAATTGTACGCCCGGTAATCATAAGCGCCGGAATTACTGCCGGAATTGCATTGCTGTTTGCTTTGATTCCATCGCTGGCCGGAAGTTTTGTGGGCGATTCAACCTTCAATCCTGCTGATGCTCAGTTTCAGGGCGATTATGCATTTCTGAAAGAAACTTTACCGCTCGACCGCGAAGCCATGCTGCAATCGGATGCCATACGTTCGGCAGTATTTATTCTTTTGGCTGCTGCACTGATTTGGTTGTATGCAAAGAGTAAAATCAAGGCTACGCTCACCGTTTCGCTCTTTGGAATCCTGATGCTGGCCGATCTTCTTCCGGTTGCCAAACGCTATCTGAACGACGATCATTTTGGTCGTAAACGTAAAATTGAGAATTTACATCAGCCAACGGCGGCCGACAATATGATTCTTCAGGATAAAACGCAATACAGAGTACTTGATGCTACTGAGAATATCTTCAATTCTGCTGCTCCTTCATATTTCCACAAAACCATTGGCGGGTATCATGCGGCTAAACTGCGTCGTTATCAGGAAGTGATTAATATGCATATTGAACCTGAGATTGGTCAGTTGTTCGGAGCATTCGGACGTGCCAAAGCGTTTGAGGATATTTATCCTGTGCTCGATTCGTTGGGTGTGCTGAATATGCTGAATATGAAGTATGTGATTTACAACAAAGAAGCAGCCCCGCTGGTAAACGACCGTCATAACGGAAACGCCTGGTTTGTACAGAAAGTACATGTGGCTGCCAATGCGGATGAAGAAATGAGACTGGTTGGCGAAATTGACACCAAACACGAAGTGGTGGTGGATAAACAATTCGAATCGTATATGCCTGCACAACTTCAGTCAGACTCAACAGCAAGCATTACACTCAAATCGTATGAGCCCAACCACCTGGTTTATGCTTTCAACTCGAAGGTGCCTCAGATGGTTGTATTCAGCGAAATATACTACGATAAGGGCTGGAATGCTTATATCAACGGACAAACAGTGCCTTACATTCGTGCCAATTATTTGCTCCGTGCCATGAAGCTGGATGCCGGAACTTACGAAGTGGAATTCCGCTTCGAACCAAAATCGTACAGTACAGGTAATGCAATTGCCCTTACAGCGTCGATTGTGTTTATTTTGGCACTGCTGGCTTTTGTATATTTCCGATTCAAAAAAACGTCTAAATCCTAAATAAAGATTTTAAATAAAAATGACTAAACAACAAGGTAAGAACAGAAAATTCCGAACAAGTCACTTAACCTCTACGCTCAGTATGTCGCTGGTGCTTTTTCTGGTAGGTATGGTGAGTCTGTTGCTGTTTGTGGCGCGTGATTTGGGCGTTCAGGTGCGTGAAAACATAAACCTTTCGGTAGTGCTCGAAGATGAAATAACCGATACCTATCGTCAGCGCATTCAGAAATATTTTGAAGCGGCTCCTTTTACCAAATCGGTAGTGTTTGTGTCGAAGGAAGAAGCACTGAAAGAACATGTGGAGTCGATGGGTGAGAATCCCGAAGATTTTCTGGGTTATAACCCATTGAAAGCATCGTTTGAGGTGAAACTGAAAGCTCAATATGCGAACAACGATAGTGTGGAAGTGATTGAAGCAAAGCTGAAAACATTCGACGATATAAACCGTATAGCCTATCAGAAAGATATGGTAAATCTGGTGAACGACAATGTAACGCGTATCAGTCTGGTATTGCTTGGCATTGCAGC
>JAGPIU010000166.1 GCA_018054805.1 Paludibacter sp.
GAGCGCAAACTATCCATCCCATAACGCGGAAAATACTGTTTGCCCTGACTGCCTTCTGCTTCGAAGAAAAGCACATTCGAAATCAGATCGAACAAACCCCATTTTATCTTTTCGCTTATTTTGCCTTCTGCGTACATTCTCTCAATAGCTTCCTGACTCTGATACTGCGATTTCAGGCGTAAAATCCAGCCATCTTCAATTTGCAAACAATTGGCTTTTACCCACACAGCATCATCACCCAGAATATCCCACAAAATGGCATCGGTAATATAAGGCTTGCAAAAACGGTTGTAATCGAACCAGATACCTTTATCCGAAAACTCATTTATATGCACAGGTACCGAAGGGAATAAGTGCCCCATGATACCTTCCACCTGATTGTTTGGAATTTGCCATATACGGAAAAATCCCAGAATATGATCGATACGGAAAGTGTCGAAATAGTTTGCCATTTGCGCAAAACGCTTTTTCCACCAATCGAAACCGGTACGTTTAATCATATCCCAGTTGTAGGTAGGCAATTCCCAGTTTTGACCTTTAACGGCAAACATATCAGGCGGAGCACCGGCCTGCATATTCAGGTTGAACAACTCTGGCGAAACCCAGGTATCCACACTGTTACGGTTTACCCCAATCGGGATATCGCCTTTGAGTACTACGGAATGCGCGTGAGCATATTCAGCTGCATCAAGCAACTGTAAATGCAAATGGTATTGAATGAAATAATTGGTTGCAATATCGTCGAAATGAACCTGATCGGGCGCGCTGAATTCTTTGATTTTTTCGGCGTTGTATTTCGAGAAACCATCCCACTGACGATAATCGGAAGTGCCAAACTTATCGCGCAAAACACAATAAGCGGCATAAGGAACAAGCCAGTATTCGTTCTTTCCGAAGAATTCGAGATAGGCTTTATCTTTCAGAAACTTATCTTTTTTTGCAAGATATAACTCTTTGGCATAAGCCAGTTTATAATTTACAACTTCGAGAAAAGGTACAAGAACCTGCGCATTCAGGTCTTTTTGTTTTTGCTTATATTCTTTTTGTAATTCGTGTGTCGCAGGCAACTTACCCATAGCAGGTAAGTTCAGAAAAAGCGGATTCAGCGCAAAAGCCGAAATAGCCGCATAAGGCAACACATCAGCATCGGTATGTGTACCAATCGTATCGTTGAGCGGAAGCACCTGAATAAGTTTCAGTCCGGTTTTTTCAGCCCAGTCCACCATAAGTTTCAAATCGCTGAAGTCGCCCACACCAAAGCTTTGTTTCGAGCGCAGACTAAACACCGGAATACCCACACCTGCACCTTTCCAGGCCGGAAGTTGTAAAGCAGCAAAACCATCATTCAGTACCACCAACGAATTTTTGGCATTGACTACAGGCGCTACTCTGTCGGCTCCCGATTCGAATTGCACAAAGTTTTTATCCTCGGGATCGTACACACCATATTTATAATGTACATCGGCGTTTAATTTCGATAAATCAACCTTCCTGAGCCAACATCCATCTTCCGATTTCTGCATCAGCACAGGTTTCACAGTCGACCAATTTCCCAGTGCA
This sequence comes from Paludibacter sp., assembly GCA_018054805.1. Next base: position 1,561 of record JAGPIU010000166.1, read on the forward strand.
TCGCAATTACCAACAAGACACAATACATGGTTTTTTGAAAGCAAAGGCGCTTTCACTTTAAAAACATGCGTGAACTTCGTTGTTTTGTCTTCGCCAACCGGATGTTCATCGGGCATCAATACATTTTTGAAAGGCGCTGTGCTGAAAGTGTTTTCTAGCGCTGCGGGCGAATTCCACTGATCGAAGCAAAACAGGTGAGCCGTTTTGGCCGGATTTGCATCCAATATTCTATCGTCGCCCCACTCCTCGGTGTAGAGTCCGTTGTTTTCGTTGAACAATACATATTTGTAACTGACAGGCTCAGCAGGCATTTCGGGTAATTCAATTTCGCCCGTCCAGTCCTCTTTGTGCTGAAAACTCAAAGCCAGTGCTTTCGTCAAATCACCATTTCCCAACTGAGGAATATTTCCGGACACCAACAAGCGTTGCCCCCAGTATGTAAAGTACGAAATTTTAAAATGAATCTTCATAGAGTCTTGAATTTTAGCTTATTAATTGGCTAACTGTGAAAAATGAATTCAAAAGTAATGTATAATACAGCAAAACTCAATTAGCTTAACAGGAAATGTCGCAATTTTCATTTCAAACGTTTGCGGAAAAGTGCTGATTGTCGATACACATAAAATAAAGGTACGTCATGAAGTTCTATTGTTCTTTTCAAAACATATCACGCTATTACAAACCGTTGAAAAATGTATTTAAATACAATCAAATTTTCAGGAAATAATTATCCGTATTTCGGTATGTTTTTAAGATTAATTTCCGTACTTTTGCAGAAAATTTCGGTAAAACTAATAACATAAAAAATTCATGTCAGTATTTACTGCCCCCTTCAAGGTTTTTTCAGGGACTAACAGTCGTTATTTAGCTGAAAAAATTTGTGAAAGCCTCAAATGTCCGCTCGGCAAAATGAAAATTGAGCACTTCTCTGATGGCGAGTTCTCAGTGTCCTACGAAGAGTCGATCCGCGGCCAGTACGTTTATCTTGTTCAGTCCACTTTTCCAAACTCCGACAATCTGATGGAATTACTATTGATGATTGATGCTGCTAAACGTGCATCCGCATACAAGGTAATTGCTGTAATTCCGTATTTCGGTTGGGCTCGTCAGGACAGAAAAGACAAACCCCGGGTATCAATCGCTGCCAAGCTCATCGCCGACATGCTGAGCATAGCTGGTGTCGACCGTGTGATTACGATGGACTTACACGCCGATCAGATTCAGGGCTTCTTTAACGTACCGGTCGACCATCTCTATGGCTCGACCATTTTTATACCATTTATCAAGTCGTTAAATCTTGACAATCTGGTAATTGCATCACCTGACGTGGGTGGTTCGAAACGCGCAGGCTCGTACTCGAAACATCTTGGTGTTCCAATGGTACTTTGTCATAAAACACGCGAAAAAGCCAATGTGGTTGGTCAAATGACTATTATTGGTGATGTGGAAGGCAAAGATGTCATCATTACTGATGATATGGTAGATACTGCAGGCACACTCTGTATGGCAGCTGACCTGATGAAGAAAAACGGAGCCAAAAGCGTAAGAGCTATTGTAACTCACGGTGTAATGTCGGGAGCAGCTACGCAAAGAGTAATGGAGTCTGAATTAAGTGAAATAGTGTTCACAGATTCAATTCCTTTCGATTGTAAAAAATGTGATAAAGTACGCATTCTTTCAATTGCCGATATGTTTGCCGACACTATTTACCGTGTGCAGGAGCACAAATCAATCAGCGAACAATATTTAATGTAATAAATTAAATATCAACATAAAAAAAAACGGACAATCTTCAATTTTGAGGATTGTCCGCTTTTTTTATAGCAATTCAAGCTTTGCGAATTTCAGCAAAAGGCTTTTTTTCCCTTTTTCACCAAAGTCAATTTCTGCTTTTTCATTACCATCCGTTATGGTTGTTTCCACCACTTTCCCAATGCCAAAAACCGCATGTTTTACAAAAGCTCCTATGGGCAGATTTTTGTTTTCGATAATTTGTTTCGAGGTTTGCAGATGTGCATCTCCCACTT
>JAGPIU010000167.1 GCA_018054805.1 Paludibacter sp.
AAAGAGCCTGATCAGTTGATCAGACTCTTTATTGCGGATTATGTTTTGAAAAAATTATTTTATATCGTCCACAATCGCTTTTACTGTATTTTCAAAAAGCGTATTGAAAGGATAATCTTTGGCTGCCATTGGCGCATGGGCAATGAGCTTTATGCGGCATCCAAGTCCAAAAGGAAAGCCACCATAGCGAAACACACGCCAGGAGTTGTTAATAGTGACAGGCACTACCAGTGCATCAGGCGCATATTTGCAAAGAATTTTAAGTCCATTGTTCGAAAAATGTCCGGGTTTACCATCGCGCGAACGTGTACCTTCGGGGTAAATAATCACCGAACGATTGTGCTCCTGAATGTATTCGCCCATCTGTTTAAGCGCCGGAAGCGCCTGACGGGGATCTTTGCGGTCGATAAGAACAGAACCGCCATGACGCAGGTTGTACGAAATGCTGGGAATATTGCGTCCCAATTCAATTTTGCTCACATATTTGGGGTGATAGCGGCGCAGAAACCAACCCATAGTCATAATATCGAACAAGCTCTGGTGATTGGCCACAAAAATAATGGGTTTTCCTTCGGGAATCGGAGCGCGAAAATCGATTTTGGCTGATGAAAAAAGCGCATATATCACACTTAAAAGAGAGAAATACAATCCATCAATAACTTTTTTGTGTGCATGGTAACCAAAAACACGAAATGAAAACACACTAATTGGATGAAAAATGGTGATATACAGAAAGAATAAAAAATAGGCCAGTATCGAAAAGGGAATGGATATTAGTCGTAACATATTAAAATGTAAATGAGATTTCTGTCGCAAAATTACAGAAAATAATTGTTTCGACGAAAAATATAATTATTCCGAACTAAAATGGCACTCAATTTTCCGGTTTAATGTTGAAAATGCAGCGTTGAAAATTGAAAATATGAACTACTTTTGCAAGAGTAAATAAACAGTTAAAACCATCACCACATATTAAATGACTGAATCATATTATTACGAACAAACATTTGAACGAAAAGATATTAGCGAAAACAAACTAACAAAGGGAGAATACGAGAATTGTACTTTTCAGCATTTAAGTTTGGCTGGTGTCGATTTATCCGAATTCTTTTTTATCGATTGTAAATTTGTGGATTGCGATCTGAGCCTGACTAAATTACAAAAAACCGTTTTGCGGGATGTAGCTTTCAGCGATTGTAAAATGCTCGGCCTACGCTTCGACGAATGTCATCAGGCAGGGCTGTCGTTCAGGTTTCAAAACTGTCAGCTGCAACACTCGGTATTTTACAGTTGCAAAATAAAGAAAACCATTTTCAGAAACTCAAACCTTCAGGAATGCGATTTTAGTGCATGCGAGCTTCAGAATGCGGTTTTCGAACAATGTGATTTATCGGGTGCGGTTTTCGAAAACACAAATCTGATACAAGCTGATTTCAGCACTGCGATGCATTATAGTATCGATCCGGAAAATAACAAAATCAAAAAAGCCCGTTTCTCGGTGCATGGACTGCCGGGCTTGCTTGGTAAATATAATATTGTGATCGATGAGAAGATTGTTTAGCAGGCAGCTATGTTATGATTGAACTCGTCTTGGCTTTTTATAATGTCGCTCCTACGGAGCTATTATGCAAAAAGGACTAATAATAACTACCATAATTATACTCCTAACGGAGCAATTTCTTAGCTTCGGAGAAGCGACATTATGGTAGAAATGTTGAGTGTTGAGTGTTTTTCAGAGCTCCGTTAGGAGCGAAATTATATTGTGTATAAAAAGTCAGGACGACTTCTTATTCAAAACTATGCTTTATTGAATTGCTAACAACAATTAATGACTATTTAGTAAAATCATAAAAGCACTTATAGTCAGGCATATTGAATTATGAAAAATGCATTAAATCAGTGAATTTATAGTCTGCAGCAAATAGTAAAAGATAGATTGTTGAAAGTATTTTTTTAAATTTGCAGAAAACTATAGTTGATGTGATGATGTGTTGATGAGTTAATGTGATAATATGCAGATCAAACGATTACCAAGTCAACAATTCACCGAACACAAAATAAATAAATGACAACTCAAAAATATATCATCTTCGATTTCGATGGTACGCTGGTCGACAGTGTTGATCTGGCAGTGGAAATTTACAACAAAATTGCCCCAAAGTACAATTGCAAGCCAGTACAGCACGAAGCACGCGAAATTCTGAGTTCGAAAAATCCCCAAAAGTTTTTTAAAACTTATGGTATTACGCCTTTTAAGCTTTTCCTGCTCGTGTATCATATTCGTCGTGAGTTAGGAAAACACATTCCACACATCGAACCTGTCAAAGGCATGGAAAAAGCGCTTCGCTCATTGCGCAATCATGGTTACAAACTTGGAATTCTGACTTCGAACTCGAAAAGCAATGTCGAAGATTTTCTCGATCATAACCATTTACGCGGATTGTTCAGTTTTGTGTACAGCGGTCGGAAATTGTTAGGGAAAGATGTATCCATCACAGCTTTATTGAAAAAAGAAAAGATTCAGAAAAAAGATGTGATTTACGTAGGTGACGAAACGCGTGATGTTTTGGCCATGAAAAAAGTGGATATTCCGGTGATTGCTGTGGGTTGGGGACTTACTCCACCCGAAAAGCTATCTTCGCTCCTGCCCGATTTACTGCTTGCTTCGCCTGAAAATCTGCATCCCGAAGCAGTTGAGAAATTATTCAGGAGAGCCTGAAAAAGTATTTTAGAAAATGACCTTTGAAATTAAACCCATAGCACATATCCGCACCGATTTTCCAACAAAATTCGGTATTCCGCGTCAGAGTGGCATTGTGGCGACTCTCAGAGGCACTATTGTTTTTGAGCCCGATTTCAATCATCCCGAAGCTTTGCGTGGCATCGAAGGTTTTTCGCACCTGTGGCTTATCTGGCAATTTTCGGAGGCTGCGAACAAAGCCTGGTCGCCTACAGTGCGTCCGCCACGCCTTGGAGGCAACAAGCGAATGGGCGTTTTTGCCACACGCTCGCCCTTTCGTCCTAATTCGCTGGGCTTGTCGTCGGTTGTGCTCGAATCAGTGGAAATGCATCCCACACTCGGACCCTTGCTGCATGTGCGCGGAGCCGACTTAATGCACAATACGCCAATTTTCGATATTAAACCCTATATCGCTTATTCCGACAGTCATCCCGATGCTTCGGGTGGTTTTGCCCGGGAAATCGAAAATTATACGCTTGAAGTAGATTTTCCCGAAGAACTTTTGCAACAAATTCCTGCTGAACACAGGCAGGCCGTACTTGAAATTCTGGCTCACGATCCGCGACCATCGTATCAGAATGATCCTGAAAGAATGTACGGAATGCCTTTTGCCGGATTTGATATAAAGTTTTGTGTGGAAAATGAAAAATTAGCAGTAAAATCAGTTGACAATGCACAATGGAAAGTGGATAATTGACAACTACAAATTTATAATTATGAACAAAATAGATCCCGAGTGGAGCGATTTCAACAATATAGAAGAAGGCGACAATATATTCCCTTCGGATCTGAAATACAGCATTAAAGCATACAATAAAAATGCTGTTATTTTCCGACA
>JAGPIU010000168.1:0-1832 GCA_018054805.1 Paludibacter sp.
TCGCCCATAAGCAAATAAAGAGGCGCATATGATTTACGCCTCAGTTCGCTCATTACATTTTCAAACGAAAGTCCTGCCTGTTTAGCCATGGAAAATATAGTATGGAGTGAATAGTTAGTAGTGAATAGTTAGCTGTAAGCAGCAAAACTATTCGAACCGCAGGTGTTTAACTGTTTTGCTGTTATTAATCAGCGACGACAAAGCTTTTACACCAATCTTAATATGTTCTTCCACAAAACTGGCGGTCACCTTTTTATCACTTTCCGAAGTTTTAATTCCATCTTCCTGAAGCGGCATATCCGACACCAATAGCAGTGCGCCGATTGGGATGCTATTGTAAAATCCTGCTGAGAATAAGGTAGCCGTTTCCATATCGATGGCCATAGCACGGGTAGAGCGCAGATATTCACGGAAACGTGCATCGTGCTCCCACACACGGCGGTTTGTAGTGTAAACTGTTCCTGTCCAGTAATCCTTGCCAAAGTCACGGATATTCGACGACACAGCACGTTGCAGACTAAAGGCCGGAAGCGCAGGAATTTCGGGTGGAAAATAATCGTTCGAGGTACCTTCGCCACGAATTGCAGCACTTGGCAGGATATAATCGCCCATTTTATTTTTGTCGCGTAAACCGCCGCATTTTCCGAGGAATAACACAGCTTTTGGCTCAATGGCCGATAGAATATCCATAATAATTGCCGCATTCGGGCTTCCCATTCCAAAGTTAATAATGGTAATGCCGTTTGCCGAAGCGTTGATCATATTCCCATCACGACCCAACACAGGCACACCGAACCACTCGGCGAAAAGTTCTACATAATTATTAAAATTTGTCAGCAATATATATTCGGTAAACTCATTCAGGGGACGCTTGGTATAACGGGGCAACCAGTTTTCCACAATTTCTCTTTTAGTCTTCATAAATCTTCTTTTATTTATGTGTTAGAATTTTTGTATTTTCGCACCAGCATTGCAATGCATTTAAAATACCTCAACACAAAAATACTAAAAAATGTGGCAATTAAATCTTCCGCTGTACAATTTTCGTATAAAAAATCAGAACGATAAACAATTTATCTTCGATGCCCAGCGACGGAAATTTGTATCGCTCACCCCCGAAGAATGGGTTCGCCAGCATTTTATTCGTTTTCTTATCGAAGAAAAAAAATTCCCCGCCGCATGGATTGCCATTGAAAAGCAACTGAATATCAATGGTATGAAAAAACGCTGCGATGCCATTGTGTACGACGAATACGCAAAACCACTGGTACTTATCGAATTTAAAGCTCCCGAAGTGCCCATTACTCAGGCCACTTTCGATCAGGCTGTGGTGTACAATCTGAAACTGAATGTAAGTTTCTTCATTATTAGTAATGGTCTGCAACATTACGCCTGCAAAATTGATTTAAAAGAAGGAAAATATCTTTTTTTTGAAGAAATCCCTGATTTTGCGTCCATCATATCCGCAATTTAAGCGTTTTTTTTACTAAATCATCTGTCACCTTACCCGAAAAATCTCTCATTTTTATGTTTTGCAACATAAAAATGAAATTTAGTCACATTTTCGCAACAATCCCCAAAAAATCATATTTCATTGATTAAATGACACTTAAACTCAATATAGTAAATATCTATTACTATATTTTCATTAAAAAATCAATTTTCTTCTCAAAAAGTTTGGATTATATGTTTTAAAACATGTATTTTTGCATCGTCATAAAGAAATTATTTATATGACACAGTTAACTCGAACAAAGAAATACCATGATACGCGAAAAATCACATGGAAATTCTTTGTTCGTTTCGTTTTTAAAATAGGTATAAAAAAAAGA
>JAGPIU010000168.1:1932-3577 GCA_018054805.1 Paludibacter sp.
AAAATGAGAAGTATGAAAAAGGTTTTAGTTACACTGCTTGTTGCTTTTGCAACTGTTTCGGGCTCAATGGCCATGGAACTGAATGAATACAAGGTATTCTACAAGTTAAACAACGAAGTTACTTTCAAGTCGCTGAACCGTTATCTGAAATTGGAAGAAGGTCAGCAGATCAAACTGAAAGACAAATTCGCTTTATTGGAAAACGACATCAAGGTTGCCCTTAACGAAGGAAATGCCGAAGCTGCCGAACTGTCAATGAATGAAGGCCTCGAATATCTCCGCTCGGTTTTGAGCGAAGAGCAGTTCGACAAATTCGTTCTGGCACTGAATGCAACCATTAATTACAGCCGCGAGATTCTTTACGCTGCCAATTAATGCTACTAAAAATACGGCATAAACCGTATTTAATTACAAAAAATATTATTACAAAATAAAAACAGAAAATTATGAAAATCAAAAATATTCTCACTGCAATGATCATGCTGGCCAGCGTAAGTTTTTCGGCCAGCGCACTTGAACTTAACGAATACAAGGTATTTAACCGTCTGAGCAACGAAAGCACTCAGAAATCGCTTGCCCGCTACCTGCAAGCCAGCGAAGCACAGGCCGAAATGCTGAAAACTGTTTTCGAACAAACCGGAAATAAAATGAAACATGCCATTGATAACGAGAACGAAATGGCAGCCGAAAAAGCCATGTGGTTCAATCTTGCAAATACAAAAAGCATTTTGACTCCTGCTCAGTACAAAAAATACCTGGTGGCGCTCAACCTGACTGTACATAGTCGCAACTATGAGGTTTTGGCCGAGAAATAATCTCAATTCGTATTTTTTTTAGAAAACCAGACGGAACTTTCTCTTTATGAAAGCTCCGTCTTTTTTTTTTGAAAGAAAAAAAGCATTCATTAGCAACCATATTGAAACTATTTCAACTATGTTTTATTTTCTGATTTTTATATATTACACATTTTATTTACTTTTGTGCAGTTTTTCCGACAATTAAGAATTTAGTGAACGAAAACAGTACTGATTTGTTAGAAGAATATTGAATCATTAGAATTTTATAAACAAATAATGAATAAAAACGAAGTATTCGGGCAAAGATTAAAGGCTTTGCAGGAGATGGAAGACAATGCGGCACACCGTCAGCATTTGAAAGGAAAACTGACAGCACGCGAACGTATCAACATACTTTTCGACGAAGGTACATTTTTCGAACTCGACGCTTTTGTAGCTCCTGCACAAACGCCAATGAGCAGTAAACAATCGAATTTTGGCGATGGCGTAGTGGTTGGTCGCGGACTTGTACAGGGACGCAGCGTATTTGCTTACGCTCAGGATTTCACTGTACTTGGAGGTTCGCTGGGCTATGCGCACGGTATGAAGATTGCAAAAGTGCAGGAAATGGCTCTGAAACTGGGCGCGCCCATAGTAGGACTTATGGATTCTGGAGGAGCACGCATTCAGGAAGGCGTAAAAAGTCTCTCGGCTTATGCATCAATTTTCCGCAACAATGTGCAGTCGTCGGGTATTATTCCGCAAATCTCGGCCATTTTGGGACCTGCAGCCGGTGGCGCTGTATATTCACCCGCTCTCACCGATTTTATTTTTATGACCAATCAGACTTCGTACATGTTTGTAACCGG
>JAGPIU010000169.1 GCA_018054805.1 Paludibacter sp.
GAATGGCAAATCCTTTTTCTTTGGCTACTTTAAAAATAAATTGAAGATCGGCTCCGGTTACCACACCGGGCTTTACTACTTCTGAAATTTTTCCCATAAGTTATAACTCTTTTATTTGTTACTGAGTAATTATAACAAACAGGAAAGCATAAAGTTGAAAACCTTATTCCTAAAATAATGATCAGGGAGTAAAAATTCAGTAAACGTGTAGCTTACATTGACATTTCTTCGGACAGAAAATGCTCTAGTTCTTCCGGTTTTACATGGGAAGTAAGTTGTCCGTTAATAGCCCACGAGATATGGCCGGTTTCTTCGGACACAATAATGGCAATGGCATCGGACTGCTCGGTAATGCCCAGAGCCGCCCGGTGACGCAAACCAAGCTGTTTGGGGATAGATTGATTTTTCGAAATGGGAAGAATACTCGAAGCTGCTTTAATGGTTTGGTTGGTGATAATCATTGCTCCATCGTGCAGGGGCGAATTTTTGAAAAATATATTTTCAATTAATCGCGAACTGATGGTTGCATTGATTTGCTCGCCCGAATGTGAATAGGTATCCAGGTCGGAATTACGGCAAAGCACTATGAGCGCACCTGTTTTTGTTTTTGCCATGTTTCGGCAAGCCAACACAATTTGTATCAGGTGAATATTGGTTTTCTCCTTTTCGTCGGAATTATTGCTGAAAAATCGTTTCAGAAAACTGAAAGAACCCCAGCGGCGGTGCGATCCGATTTTTGAAAAAAAACGGCGTATTTCGTCCTGAAAAAGGACTATCATTCCGAAAGCACCCACACTAACCACCCGATCGAAAATACCTCCGAGCAATTCGAGGCGAAACACATACGACACGAGAAACCAGACTGTAAGAAATGCCAAAATGCCAAAAAAAACATTGGCAGCTCCCGAGCGTTTCAATAATTTAAACATTTGGTAAAGCAAAAATGCCACCAGCACAATATCGACAATATCTTTAATTCCTATCTGAAAACCCATAAGTCATTCAACTTTTTAATATAATATTCATGCTTTACGGTATTGGCTAAACAACTTTACCGTTTCCACAGCTTCTTTTACATCGTGAACTCTGAGTATGGCAGCTCCGTTAAGTAATGCCAGCATATTAAGAGCAGTTGTACCGTTTAACGCCTCACTTGCTTCAATGCCCAATGTTTTGTAAATCATTGACTTTCGCGACATGCCAACCAGCAATGGCACATTCAGTTCTTTCAGATAATGCATTTCGCGCAAAAGTCGGAAATTTTGTTCTGCCGTTTTTGCAAATCCAAATCCCGGATCGGCAATCACATCGTTCACTCCCAGCAAATGAAGCTGGGCAATGCGTTTTTGCAGAAATCCAAGCACTTCGGAAGTGATATTTTCGTATTCGGTATGTGTCTGCATATTCTGAGGCGTTCCCCGCATGTGCATCAACACATAAGCCACCTGAAGATCGGCAATGGTTTCGAACATTTCAGCATCGAGCGTACCTCCGCTCACATCGTTGATCATGCCCACACCAAACTCACGAACCACATGCCGCGCCACCTGTGCACGAAAAGTATCGACCGACACGGGCAGATCGGGAAACCGTTTTACAATAATTTCAAGTGCCGACGAGAGTCTTTCGATTTCCTCCGCAGCACTTACAGGCTCTGCTCCGGGGCGTGTTGAATAAGCCCCGAGATCGAGAATGAAAACACCGTCCTGAATCATTTTTTCAACCACATGAACAATGCTTTTTTCCTTTTGATAGCGCGAACCGGGGTAAAAAGAATCGGGAGTCACATTTACGATTCCCATCACGCGGGGTTCCGAAAAATCGGTCAGGCGGTTATTTATTTTAATTTGCATAGAAAATGAGCAATTTGTAACAATCAAACTCAAAAAAAACAACTGCAAATGTAAGAAAAAATAACGACACCCATATACAAACACCAGTCAGAAGGAAGACTTATACCGACATGTTTTGAATATAAAACCTTAAATGATAATCCTGCCTGACATTGACATCTGAATAACATTCCCGCTTCAAATAAGCATGGGACTCAATTGCGTATAAACTAACCAGATGAATATTTTTTGAGATACTTATATACGTTTTAGTCGAAAATTGAGTTATAATAATACTTGTTTTGACTTAAATGCCGAAAAAATAAGCATCAAACAGAGCAAAAAGCAAAAAAAATACTATTTTTGCAGTGTTATTCAGTAATTAAAAAAGATCATTTGTAATATTTCATACCCCTTATGAAAATCAAAACAATATCAAAAATCGGTTTTTTCCTCATAGGAATAAGTGTCATAGTGGCCTTTGGTAAGAAACCAAACCAAACTACTTCGGGTGTGACTGGTTGGAAATACAACGATAAAAACAGTACCGGGTTTACAGTAAAACCGGGCTACAAACTACAAACACCCATAGGAATGGTGGCCATCGAAGGAGGTTCGTTTACCATTGGTGAAAAAGGTGAATTTGTAACTGCTCCGCGTGACAACAAGCGCCGCAGAATCACTGTTAGTTCGTTTTTCATGGATCAGTATGAAATACGCAACGTGGACTGGCGCGAATATACCAACTGGATGGAAGTGGTTTTTGCACGTACAGCTCCTCAGTTAGTCGACAAAGCACAACCTAACAAACAGATTTGGCGCGAAGAGCTTGCTTACAACGAACCTTATCTGCAAAACTATTTCACTCATCCGGCTTTCGATCAGTATCCGGTAGTTGGTGTTACATGGGAACAGGCAATGGATTATTGTTCATGGCGTACCGACCGTGTGAACGAACTTGCACTGATACGTGCAGGCATCATTACACCTCCTGATTTTACAAAACTCGAAAATTTGTCATACGATTCAATTCGCGATAACTTTATTTTCAACACACAAAAGTATTTGCTCCAGAGCACTTATCAGCCACAGGCCGGAAAACGTCCGAAAACAAATCTTGGCGGTCAGGTTCGTAAAGTGGATATGTCGGATGGTATTTTATTCTCCGATTTCCGTCTCCCAACAGAAGCAGAGTGGGAATTTGCCGCATATGCTATTCAGGCCGGTGCCGATGGTATGGTTCCCGAAGGCAAAATCTATCCATGGTCGGGCGCTCAAATGCGTAATCCAACCAAAAAACAACTCGGACAAATGCAGGCTAACTTTGTTCGCGGACGTGGTGATATGATGGGAACATCAGGAAGCCTGAACGACCGTGCCACCATTACAGCTCCTGTAAACTCGTATTACCCTAACGATTTCGGACTTTACAACATGGCCGGAAACGTAAACGAATGGGTGCTCGATGTATATCGCCCCACAAGCTACGAAGTGGTAGCTGAATACAACTCATTCCGTGGTAATGTTTATCTTACTCCACGTGCTACAGGAAAAGACCAGTTCGGACGTAATGTATATCAGATTGACTCTCTTGGCCGCATTGCCAACGACAGCATCGACTTCCGCGACTTTAAAGATGGCGACCCACAGTCGCAGATTAATTTCAGCCTTGCAAACACTAATTTGCTTGCACGCGACACCATGGACATTA
>JAGPIU010000170.1 GCA_018054805.1 Paludibacter sp.
TCTTTCGTTCAACAAAATGGTTGAAAAAGGAATCGATGCCGGTTACGCTTCAAAACTTGTTCAGTACGGTTGGGAAGTAATTACCGAAGCACTGAAAATTGGTGGTATTACACACATGATGGATCGTCTCTCGAATCCTGCCAAAGTTGAAGCCTACAAACTTTCGGAAGAACTGAAAGAAATTATGCGTCCGCTATTTATCAAGCATATGGACGATATTCTTTCGGGAGAATTCTCAAAAACAATGATGGAAGACTGGGCTAACGGAGACAAAAATCTGTTGGCATGGCGTGCAGCAACCGGCGAAACTGCTTTTGAGAAAACTCCTGCCGGCAATGTAGAAATCAACGAACAGGAATATTTCGACAATGCGACATTAATGGTTGCTTTTGTAAAATCGGGCGTTGAATTGGCTTACGAAACCATGGTAAGTGCCGGAATCAAACCTGAATCGGCTTACTACGAATCGTTGCACGAAACTCCGCTGATTGCAAACACCATTGCCCGCAAAAAACTGTTCGAAATGAACCGCGTAATTTCCGACACTGCTGAATATGGTTGTTACCTTTTCGACCATGCTTGTAAACCACTTTTGGCCGACTTTATGACCAAAGTGGACACCAACATTATTGGCAAAAACTTCAACGAAGGAAAAGACGGACATGTTGACAATTTCGAATTGGTAAAAATAAACGCAGAGTTGCGTTCGCATTCAATTGAAATAGTGGGAGCAGAGCTTCGTGCGGCAATGACTGCAATGAAGAAAATCGTGTAAGTTCACACAGCTTTAAATAGAAAATGCCTGACAAAATAATTTTTTGTCAGGCATTTTTTTGTTTCATAAACTAATTATTCTTCACTGAATTTAATAACCTCCACAGGGCAGCTCGCTGCTGCTTCGTGAATCTGATCAACATATTGTGAAAAGTCGACACCTTCTTTTACATTCGACATATCTTCTACGAAAAATACCTGCGGGCAGAGATCTTCGCAAACTCCGCATGCTATACAGTCTTCTTCTACCCAGACTTTTGCTATTGCCATAATTAATTATTTCTTTTAGTTAGTAATTATTTTTTCTGATTGTAGTTTAATGTCTATAACAGACAAACAAAAGAAGTTGTTCATACATATTGTCAATTTTATTTACTCTTTCGTGATGGATTAATTTTTTTGAGTATTGTCAGCTTTTTGTGGATGTTTTTTTTGTTTATCATAATCATAAATACAGACAAAAGCCAATAAACGTTAAAGTTCAGATTTCTTGTTTAGTTTAGTGTGCTTAAAATGAACAAAATATGCTTTGTGTTAACAAGGTGCTTCGTAAAATGCAGGTACTATGTATTGCATAGTACTATTAAATAATATAATTTTGCCGAGTAAATAATAAAATCAATTTAAAAATTTAAATGAATATGGGAAGTTTAATGTTTATGTTCTTAATTATTCCATTGTTTTTCATTTTTGCTCTTTTGCTTCCGGTGATTGCTATCATCGATATACTACGGAGCAGATTCGAAGGGAATGATGCATTACTTATGGCGCTCATTGTGATTTTTATACCTTTTGGTGCAATCGTATATTTTTTTATTGCCCCATCGCGAAAAATCCGTTAGTGAATTATCCTATCAGCAAGTAAAATTATTTAATTATTAAAAATGAATGCCGACAATATCAAATCTCAAATGCGAAAAGGCTACCTGGAATATTGCATTTTGCTTATTCTCAGAAAAAAAGCCGCTTACGCCTCCGATATTATTTCGGAATTGAAAGATGCAAAAATGATTGTGGTGGAAGGAACACTCTATCCACTGCTCACACGGTTGAAAAACAGCGAACTTCTCGATTATCGTTGGGAAGAATCCACACAGGGACCGCCCCGCAAGTATTACGAAATGACCGAAAAAGGAATTCGTTTTCTTGAAGAATTAGAAATTGCCTGGGAAGAAATAAATCAGGTAGTAATCAAACTAAAACAATAAATTTCAAACGATTATAAAAATATAAACAGATGAAAAAAACATTGACCGTAAATTTAAATAATGTAGTTTTTCACATCGACGACGATGCTTACGAACTCCTTCAGAATTATCTGTCAGCAGTTGAAAAACAACTTTCGGAAGACGAAAGAAAAGAAGTAATGTCCGACATTGAAGCCCGTGTGGCTGAACTATTCACTGAACGCCTGCAACGCAATAAAAATGTGGTGAACAAGGAAGATGTAGAGCAAATTATAGAAGTGTTGGGTAAACCAAGTCAGTTTGGTGGCGAGGAGTCGGAAACTGAGACCCAATCAGAAACCGGAAAACAGGATAAGAAACGTAGTCGCCGTTTTTATCGCGACCCTGAAAATTCGGTGCTTGGTGGTGTTTGTGGTGGGCTTTCGGCCTATTTGGGCATGGATGTAACTCTGTTGCGTATCATTTTTATCATTCTTGTATTTGTGGGAGTGGGAATGATTATTCCGGTTTACCTCATTGTCTGGCTTATAGCTCCACCCGCAGTTACTGTGGCTCAGCGCCTCGAAATGCAGGGTGAAGATGTGACTATTGACTCGATTAAAGGCGAATTCAATAACGTAAAGAACTACGTGGAAAGCGAAAAGTTTAAAAGTTCGGCAAGCAATATCGGAAACAGAATAGGTGATGTGCTTGGTGGGATTTTCAAAGCTATTTTCGGTTTTCTGGGTGCTGTACTTGGGTTTGCAGGTATCATTGTGGCTGGCGCACTTTTGCTTGTACTGTTGTTTTTCATTTTCGAACCTGGCTTGTTCAACGGCTTTACACCCGAGATTGTAACCAATCCCGCAATGTTTAATTCCGAGAAAGTCGTTCTTATGATTATATCACTTCTTCTGGTGATTGGCTGCCCCATATTTATGATTATTCACTGGGTAGTGCGAATGATTTCGGGTCGCAGGGATTTTTCGAAAAACACATTCTGGGCTGTTCTTATTCTTTGGTTAGCTGGTTTGTTTATGTTCTATAGCGTGAGCGCTAAAACTTTTATTACCTGGAAGAAAAGCGAAACTCCCTGGGTGTTTAATTTTGTAGATGATCAATCGCCTTATACCGACGAAACCAGAACAGTAGATGTGTTTCGCGAAATTGAAATTTCGGGTAATGTGGAACTTGAGTTCACACAGGATTCGGTAAAATCGCTCCGACTTTCGGCTCCTGAAAATTCTATTGGTGATATTATTACCAAAGTGGAAAATGGTGTATTGAAAGTGTATTCGGAGAAAACCTTTTTGAATCGTTCCGTAAAACTCTATGTGAGCAACGATTCGCTTCAAAGTATCGAAGCAACCGGTGCATCGCGTGTTCGAACTACAAATACATTACACGGAACTAATCTGGACATAGATGTAAGCGGAGCCGGAAATGTAAAAATGGATGTAAATATGACCGGAGAAGTGGATTTGGAAGCTAACGGGGCTTCATATTGCGATCTTGATGGAAAGGCTGAGAGTATAAAGATTGACGTATCCGGAGCTTCGAAAGTAGAGGCTGATCAATTCACAGCACGCATCGCAAAAGCGC
>JAGPIU010000171.1 GCA_018054805.1 Paludibacter sp.
ATATTATCACAGGTATAAAATCGGGCATGTTGCTTATCGATCAGCACAGGGCGCATGTGCGAATTCTTTTCGAAGAGTTTTTACATGGAATGAAGCAACACAGAACGTCTTCGCAACAATTGCTTTTTCCCGAATCGTTGCAGTTGAACACTGAAGAAAAGCTCTGGTTTTCGCAGATTGAAGAAAGTTTGCGTTCGGTAGGTTTCGATTTCGAAAACGAAAGCAGCGACAACATTATGGTAAACGGTGTACCCTCACATTTCCATTCGCAAACTGTGGTGCCTTTGCTTCACAATTTGCTTGAGAATGCCCGACACTCGGCAACCGACAGCGCCGACAGCATTCACGAAATGATTGCCCTCTCGCTGGCCGAAGCTTCGGCTCTGAAAACAGGACAAACACTGAGTGCAGCTGAAATGTCGGACCTGATTGACAGACTATTTGCCTGCACCGACCCGAACCGGACTCCTGATGGTAAAACAATCACCGTAATACTTTCGCAGGACGAAATTGCGGGAAAATTCCGATAGTAAAGTCAAACATATTGAATGTTCATACCTTCGGCATTCAGCAAAGCAACAGACTTTGAGCAAATATTAGTAGTGCATATAAGCGTAACTTCCACACCGGGCGTTACGCTTTTTATTTGTCGGGCGATTGCTGCAATTTTCTCAGCATCTTTACGAATAATGCGACTTTTGATTACTTTACGAATGGCAATGCGATTATAAGCAAGTGCTTCGAGTTGCACGCGCGCCGACAATCCATAAAACTCAGGATTTGTTTCCATACAATCAGCTTTCGTCTCCATACCCGAAAAGCTTTTCGGATTTTATATGTTCATAAACTTTTGGCGGGAGATATTCCTCTAATCCGGGGGCGGCTTTGCGAATCATTTTGGTGATACGATCGGGCGTGATGCGCAAGTGATTAGCAGGAATACCATTCAACACCAGAATCTTGCGGGTTGAACGCAAATACTGCCAGAGCGGTTTGTATTCTTCGTGAAAATGCTCATCATCGGGGTAAATAATATCGCCCGAATTGATATTGGTAAAAGGATATAAATAAAGTTTTACATTTTCGTGGAAAAGTGTACCCATTGCCTCGAGCATTCCTCCACGCAAATCAGTATATTGTGAGCTATGAAAAATACGGTCGAAAGTATTCAAACCAAGCACAATACGCAATTTTATCATTTTGAACTGCGCAAAATAATCCACTAATTTAAAATAACGGTAGAAATTGGACACCATTACACATTTGCCGGCCATGTTCAGCAAATCAACGCGATGCAAAAAATCTTTCTCATCGAGTTTTTCGTTCTGAAAAAGATATTTCAGCGAGATTTCACAAAAAGCTATGGTATTGTCGGGTCGATAATCCTCGTCGCGCCTGAACATTTCGAGACTGTCATCGAAAAATTCAAGCACCAGATTGCTGATCGGTCTGAAATGCCCGCGCATAAGCAGTACATTTTTTTTGTAAAGCATATCGGCAGGTTGCTGTACCCGACCATTTTCGTCGAACATTACAGCAGGCGTCATATTATTACTCACCAGAAAAAGATTGAGCAGACGGTTATCACACCATTCAAGGTCAGGGCCTTCCACATGCACAAAATCCACTTCTACACGTTCGTTATCCAGATTATCGAGTAAAGTGCTGATGATCTGTCGCGGATGAGGCTTTTCGGTCAGTGCTGAATGAATCAGATTTATGCCAATTGTACCAAGCGTATGTTGCTGAAGCAGTGTGTCGTTTTCGCGAAGTTTTATATGCAGCAGTATTTTGTTGGGCTTGTAACGTTCCGAACCTTCCACTGCAATACCAAGCCAGCCATTGCCCTGATTACTTTTTGTGTAATTGAGTATTTCGACTGTATTGGCAAAAGCGAAAAATTTCTGATCGTTTTTCTTGTCGAGCACTTCAATCATTTCGTTGTACTCGTAGTCAATCATCTTCAGCAAGCGCTCCTGAGCCACATATCGCGAAGGTTGTCCATCGTTATAGAAATGGTCGCTGAACGACTTATCGTAAGCCGAAACCGTTTTGGCTATTGTATTGGAAGCTCCTCCGGCCTGAAACAAATGACGCGCCGTCTCCTGCCCTCCCCCGATTTCGGCAATAGAACCGTAATAGTTGGAATAGAGATTGATATGAACCGATTTTTCCTTTGTGCTTAATACTGACATATAAATGATTTTAGGCTTTTTATCAATTTTCAAAACAATTCTGCATCGAACTGAGCAAAGGATATAAATATTGGGGCTGATCCAGCGCAAATGTCTGCATATCGGGATTTACAGCAAAAAAAATAAAATAATTACCTGGTGCCGGGTTTAAAAACACCTCCAAACAACAAACCACCCAAAATTCCCATAAAAATATAAGCTACCTGTTCGCCAATATTTCCAACATTTACGATAGTGGTATCCAGAAAAACATTGCTGAGTCCGAAAAGCGACTTACTTCCCGGCACAAGCATAATGATTCCCTGTGTTATAAAAACCGTGCGGGGTGTTTTGTTCATTTTGCTAAATAAATGTCCTGCGGCCACAATGCTTATTGTACCAATAAATGTACTGAAAAGCATTCCTGCACCCGTAAACATATAAGTTATGTAAAAACCAATTACACCTGTGAGCATTCCGAAGAGCATGTCTTTTTTTCGGACCTGAAGTATGGGAAATAAACTCAGCGAAAACAAAGGTATAGCCATGAAAATAACCCAGTTGGGCGTATTCGACATATGACTTATAATTTCGAAATCAATCACAAACTTCAGGCAGGTAAGCCCCAGAATTACACCAAAAAACTGCTTAAAAAGCGAAATAATGGCATCGAACAGTTTGGCTGTTCCCGAAACCAGATTCTTCGACGTAATCTCCTCAAGCGCAATGGTCAGCGAAAGCCCGGGTACAAAAATAATAATGGCCGAAATAATACTCAGTCCTACATTCAACTCAGGAAAAACAACAGAAATCAATCCGGCAATAATGGTCACCATAAAGGAAGCACCCGATTCGAGAATGGAGTGAAGATATTCAAATTTTGTGGAAAGATACACCAGCAAATACACAAAAGCGCCAAGCAGGGCCGAGAAAAACACCGAAGTCCAGTTTGAGCCAATCATCAGGTTAAAAGTAGCAGCAGCGAGCGCATATGCTACCGTGAGAAAAAGGTGATTCACCTTCTGAGCTTTCCTGTCGATATTCGCAAGGCGGTCTTCCACATCCGAAATATTAATTTTATTTGCAATAAGCTGATTGGTAGTTTCTACCACGCGCGAGTAAGCACCCAGATTCAGATTTCCGGGAGGAATGCGATCAATATAATTGTAGGATTGCGCCTGTTGATCGTCATCGTAAAATACGTAATTAATCCATGTAGGCGAATCCATAAAAGTACCTTTCACACCCAGCTTTTTGGCCACCTCGGAGAGGTACGATTGAATCTGATACGAAGGAATACCGTAAGTATGCAGATATTTACCCAGCAGAATGATAAAATTATATTTCTCGTTTTTCTTCATTGCAC
>JAGPIU010000172.1 GCA_018054805.1 Paludibacter sp.
ACAATATTGCGGGTTATACTTAACCCAAGCCCCATTCCTGTACTTTTAGTTGTAAAATTTGGAGTAAATAGCTGCGCTGCTACTTCGTCTGGAATTCCGGTTCCATTATCAGTAATACTGAAAACAGCTTTGTCCGCCTCAGTTTTCACATGTGTTGTTATTCGGCCATTACGATCGGCAGGAATGGCCTGAATTGCATTTTTCAGCAAATTATTGAAAACCTGCGTCAGCTGTTCGGGATCGGCCAGCACAACCACACCCGTATCCGGCCCATCGTAAACTATTTCTGTTTGTTCGTGATTGTGCGCAAACAGCTGCACCACCGATTTTAGTTTTGCAGCCAGATCGACCTGCGTAAACTGTGCCTCGGGCATACGCGCAAAATTCGAAAATGTACCTGCAATACGCGAAAGATTATCAATTTGCTCAATCAGCGTATGACTTGTTTTTTCAAAATAATCATCGAAACGCTCATCCTTCATTTTGTGCGTGCGTTGCAATTGCTGAATGGTCAGCTTCATAGGCGTTAGCGGATTATTTATTTCATGCGCAATCTGACGGGCCATCGTTTTCCAGGCTGTTTCGCGCTCCGAACGTGCCAGCAGACCTGCACTTTTCTCCAATTCATCCACTGTGCGGTTGTATTGCGCCACCAACTGACCGATTTCGTCGTGCATCTGATAATCAATTTTTTCGTTGCGATGACCAAAACGCATTTGTTTCAGCTTATTCTCAATCATTTTGAGTGGCGCCGAAAGCTGACGACCAATCACAATACTCAACACAACAGCCAGCACAATAATTATCAGATAAATGTGAATAATCACACTCAGAAATTCCTGAATTTCCGACCGCATTTCTTCCTGACTTAAAAACTGAGGAACCGCAATATATCCGATTTGAAGATAATCGCCATTGTAAAGTGCCGAATAGCCCGAAAGATATTCAAGCCGGCCAATATGTTCGGTCTGATTAAGTCCCGCATTTTGGCTAAAAAACGGCACAGGCGAAATATACGGACTTATCAGATTTTTATTAAAAATAAGCGGCTGCGAACTGCCCACTAATCTTCCGTGATGATCGTACACATGAATATCGGTTTCGTAAACCAGCGAAAGTTCCTGCAAATCGAAGTTCAGCGCCTGAGTACTTACAGCCGACAAATCTCGATTCCAGAAATACATATCCTGCAAGGCTTTCTGAATGTATTTCTTTTTGCTTTCGAGTTTGGCAATCTGTTCGTCGCTGTATTTTGCCCTGATATAATTTACCGACACGTAAAATATCCCCAGAAAGCTCATTATCAGCAAAATCACAAACATATACTGATATTTGACAGCAAGTCCGGCACGAAACACTTTTCTTCTTCGAACAAGTGCGTAAATGCCTATTGCTAAACGCACAAGTAAATAAAAAGCAAGAAGTGTATAAGCAAAATACAACAAATAATCCTGCAAACGACCCGGATTCAGCTCCGAAATAACCACTATGCTTTCGTGATTTTGGCTATATATATAATACTGATGACCATTGTATGTAAAGCTGAAAAGCCCGCTCCGATCTTCCGGAATCCATTTGTCAGTGGCCGGCACCTCAAAACCATCGGACGCATAAACAAGTTTCGATTTTTCGTAACGCGCAGTCTGAATGCCCATGGAATTCTGAATATCGGGCGCTCCGTTGATAAGTAAATTCGGAAAACTATAGCTTTTAAAATCCCGACCCGGGTAAAATTCCATGTAAAAGAACAAAGTGTCGCCCGCAGGAAGTACATTCGGAAAAATTCCCAGATAAGTCATATCGTTGTACGAAGCCGGAACCCTGTAAAAATGTGTTTTGGATAGCTTGGTACCGGCTCTTTCGATAAAAAGCTGATACTGATAATCAATTTCGGAACGCGACTGAGCAATGTTCAGACGCATATCATATTTATTCCAGAAGCCACGCAGATAAGTTTCGTGCAAATAATTGCTTACCACATTTACCGAATCGGGCGACGAAGCCAAAGTATAAAGATATGCGTCGTTCCGAAGCTGCTCGTCCAGTTCTTCAAGCAACACATCGGTCATTCTATCGTACTCAGTATTACCATTGATCAGGATATTTTCGGCCAGCAGACGGTATTTTGCAGTATTTTTCTGAGTATTGAACCAAACCGAATTCAACACAAAAAACAAAGTATATACCATTACCCAAACAAAAACATAAAACTGAAATGATTTACGTTTCGGGATAAAAATCTGCAGATTAAATGCCAGCAAGAGTACTGTCAGTGAAATAATTACACCGTGTACATGCGCAGGCTCGATAAAATAGTACAGCAAACCGGCAAACAAAACAACCGGCAAATCATATTTCAACCAATGAATAAGTCTGTTATCCGAACCTTCGCTGTTTCTGATTTTTTGATAAAACAGTACAAGGCCAATGCCCCATAAAAGTATTAGGAAATGTACCCAAAGCGAAACTACTGAGAAGTTTTTGAAACTGAGAATACTAATCTGAATACTTGAATGAAAAACCAGACTGCTGACAATATAGTAAAGGGCGACAAAAGCCATCCCAAACAAAACCCTGAAAATCAAGGTGTAAAACCCATGCGTTTTCTGACTGTTATTTGTCTGAAAATAAAAAAGATAAGCAGCTGCAACAAAGAAAAAACTAAAAAGCGAAAGATGGCCCAGCGACGTCAGAAATGCATTTGAAGCATATTGCATCGGACTGAAAATATGATCCCAATAAAGCAAACGTGGAAAGTTGAAGTACAAACTCAACCCCACCAGGCACAACACCGGGATTGTAAGCAATAGGTATTGACCTGGTTTCAGTTCGTTCGATTTTGTAAACCGACCAGCATTGGCAAACAGAAACAGTATTATCAACACACAAAAGAGCTGCGATAAAAAGCCTGTCCAACCCCAATACCGGCTGTAAACCGGAGACTCAGGCGCTTTGAGTGTAAACAGATACACTCCTTCCGACGAAAACACAGCATTCTTATCCTTTTCGTTCCCGACAACTATTTCTACCTGTTTATTTGTACTGAAATGCTCAGAGAAATCATTCCGGAGTATCTCATTCTCGTAGGGAAAGTTATTTTTTACAGGAATAAGTGCAACGAGTTGTAAACTATCCACTTTTGCACATTTCTGCAGCACATACGAATTCGACAGGGCTAAAAATTCCACGCTATCGCAGTTTTCAACATTCAGCACATCGAGATCAATACGATTATCAGTCCAGAAAATCAGTTCATTGTCCGAAAAAATATAAACCGGAATATCATTTTCGGCAAGAACTCTCTCAGCCAACACATCCGTTCCTTTTTCGCGCAGGATATTTTCGTAAACAGCCAGCGTGTGGTTTGCTTTTCGTTCGGCGCTGCGCAATTCCGACACAAAACGCACCATATCGGGCACTTTAGCCGACGAGCTTCGGTACATTACGTCCGAAACAACAGCTAAAACGAGAAATGCCAACAAAATGCCGGTCAGAAATTTATATTTGGCTGATAACTGCATAAACTTGTCTGATA
>JAGPIU010000173.1 GCA_018054805.1 Paludibacter sp.
CCTGCGTGCATATATCAATTACCAGCTGAAACTTGCCGACATTATGCGCAAAACATTCTACGACTTTCAGAAGAATCAGGAAATAAAATAAGAATTATCCCCGAAAATGAGAATTGTTTTCGGGGATTATTTTTTACTTTTGTCTGAAAATATTTTTTTATGAACTACGAAGATCTTCGCGACTACTGCCTGAGTCTGAAAGGTGTTACCGAGCATTTTCCTTTCGACGAATTCAGCCTTGTTATGAAAGTACAGGGTAAAATGTTTGCACTGCTTCCACTCGATAATCCCGAAACGCAGATTGCGCTAAAATGTGATCCTGAACGGGCTATTAAGCTGCGCGACGAATTTCCGGCCATTACTGCCGCCTATCATTTCAATAAAAAACACTGGAATTCGGTGCGCGTCGATCCGGCTATTTCTACAAAATTCATGCAGGAACTTATCCGGCATTCTTACGATTTGGTGGTGGATGGTTTGCCTAAAAAATTAAAAGAGGAATTAAGTATTTGGAATGATTAAGTGTCGTATAAATCTATTCAACTATTTTTCTTGAACGCAACGACACAAAGTCGCTAAGACGCTATGTGTATTTAAACTTTCTGTCTTTGCGTCGTCGCGACTTAGCGTTCAAAATACGACATTATATTTATCATATTTCTTAAACAGTTTGTAGAAACGGCAGTTTCAGAATACTTATGCGCATATTAATTCAGAGAGTAAACGAAGCATCGGTTGAGATTGAGGGAGAAATAAAAGCCTCGATTGAGGTAGGATTGCTGGTGCTTGTTGGCATTGAAGAAGCCGACACAAAAGACGACAGCGACTGGCTCGCCGGAAAATTGGTGGGGCTACGCATTTTCGACGACGAAAACGGCGTAATGAATCATTCGGTTACCAACGTTAATGGAGAAATACTGATTGTGAGTCAGTTTACGCTTCATGCAATGACTAAAAAAGGTAATCGTCCTTCGTACATAAAAGCTGCGAAACACGAAACAGCCATTCCGCTTTACGATCATTTTTGCAAATCGGTATCCGAAAAATTGGGAAAAGAAGTAAAAACAGGTACCTTTGCAGCGGACATGAAAGTGGCTTTGGTAAATAATGGCCCTGTAACCATTTGGATTGACAGTAAAGCCCCCTAAATCCCCCTCCGTGGGGACTTTAATAACAACAATTTAAAATTTATGAATAATAACCGTAAAAATAATAGCATCTTTAAGTCCCCTGAAGGGGGATTTAGGGGGCTATCTCACATTCCGAATTTTATTACCAGCCTGAATTTATTTTCGGGAGCAATGGCAGTGTATTTTGCTTTTCAGGCAAATTACGAGTTGGTGCTGATTTTGGTTTTACTGGCGGCAGTATTCGATTTTCTTGATGGTTTTGCTGCCCGCTTGCTGAAAGCGTATTCGCCTATGGGCAAAGAGCTGGACTCACTGGCCGATGTTATTAGTTTTGGAATGGCACCCGGCGCTGTGGCTTTTTCATTATTAAGAGCCAGTGAATTGCCCGAATGGCTGGCCTTTGCAGGTTTTATTATTCCTGTATTTTCAGCGCTGCGATTGGCAAAATTTAATATCGACGAACGTCAAACCACTTCGTTTATGGGTATGCCCACACCTGCAAACGCCATTTTCTGGATTGGTTTGGGATTTTCGTATCACGAAACTTTAGCACAACAACCCTATTTCGTGCTTGGTTTTATTGCGTTAATGAGCCTTTTACTTGTGTCGGAGCTACCGATGTTCTCATTGAAATTCAAGAATTTGAAGTGGAAAGACAATAGCTGGCAATTCGTATTTCTGGCAGTCTGTTGTTGCCTGCTGATATTTCTGAAACTCGATGCATTCGCCCCGATAATTGGCTGTTACATAACAATTTCTATCACAAAACGATTTGTTGGATGAAAATTTGTAACATATCACCTAAAAACGGGAAAGTGCTCTGAAACAGACTTTCCCGTTTTTATTTTTCATTACCATGCTATTTTTGTACTTTTGCAATCTACAATTGTAAATTGTAAATATCTAAATTGTAAATTCTAAAAAAGTGTCAGTCAGCATTTCCAATCTTTCGAAAAACTACGGCGAACAAAAGGTATTGAACAATATCGGGTTCGAAATCGGTGAAGGCGAAGTGGTTGGCTTTTTGGGGCCAAACGGTGCCGGAAAAACCACAACCATGAAAATCATTGCCGGCACTTTGTCGTACAACACCGGATCGGTAAAGGTTTGTGGCCTCGAAGTAAAGGATAATACGCTGCAAACAAATGCATTGATTGGCTATTTGCCTGAGCAGAATCCGCTTTACACCGAAATGTATGTAAAGGAATATCTGCTTTTTGTAGCCGAAACGCATGGCATAAAAAAGGATCGCGAAAAGCTTGTAAACGAACTGATTGAGAAAGTAGGTCTAACGCCAGAGTTCCACAAAAAAATCGGACAACTTTCGAAAGGTTACCGTCAGCGCGTAGGTCTGGCTCAGGCATTGGTGCCGAATCCAAAAGTACTGATACTCGACGAACCGACCACCGGACTAGACCCAAATCAGCTCGAAGAAATCCGCAACCTTATTCGCGAGTTGGGAAAAGACCGGACGGTAATACTCAGCACACACATTATGCAGGAAATAAAAGCCATTTGTAACCGTGTGATTATTATCAACAAGGGTGAAATTGTGGCCGATTATCCCGACATTTCGAAAATCAGTCAGTTTGGCGAAAACAATCTGCAATACGAAGTGGAGTTTTTACGCGAAACCGGGATTTCAGGGATAGAAGGAATAATTGATGTTTCGGCAAAAGGAAAAAACACCTATACGATTCTGGCTTCGGGCGATATTCGTGCTGAGATATTTGATTTCGCAGTAAAATCCGGAAATAAAATTCTGACAATGAAAACCGTTGAACGAAGCATGGAGGAAGTGTTCAGGAGTCTTACTGCCCCTAACCCCTAAAGGGGGATTTTGCTTATATGTTTTTACTATTAATTACAACTAAATAGCTCTGACAAAATTCCCCCCTATAGGGGGTTAGGGGGCAAACTTATGGAAGAAAACTTCGACATACGAAACAATAAAAATGGCGAGAAAGAGTTCGAGAACGCTTTGCGACCGCTGACTTTCGATGATTTTAAGGGACAAAACAAAATTGTGGAGAACCTGAAAATTTTCGTGCAGGCTGCCCGTATGCGTACCGAATCGCTCGACCATGTGTTGCTGCATGGGCCTCCGGGGCTTGGCAAAACAACACTTTCGAACATCATTGCCAACGAGTTGAATGTAGGCTTTAAAGTAACTTCGGGACCTGTGCTCGACAAGCCGGGCGACCTGGCCGGGCTGCTGACCAGCCTTGAACCGAACGATGTGCTTTTTATCGACGAAATTCATCGGCTAAGTCCCATTGTGGAAGAATATTTGTATTCCGCCATGGAGGATTATCGCATTGATATAATGATAGATAAAGGCCCGAGTGCGCGATCTATTCAACTTGAACTGAATCCGTTTAC
>JAGPIU010000174.1 GCA_018054805.1 Paludibacter sp.
CCATTTGTGTTTACAGTGGCCGAAGGCGAAATGCTGATTAAACTGGCTGCCGAAAAAGGGCTTATGCTTACCGTGTTTCAGAACCGGCGCTGGGATGGCGACTTTATGACAATTCGAAAGCTTCGCGACGAAAACCGATTGGGACGCATTGTGGAATATCGCGCTGCATTTCAGCGTTTCAGGCCCCAAATTGCAGGCACATGGAAAGAAAAACACGACAGATTTGTAGGGATAGTTTACAATCTTGGCCCACACTTAGTCGATCAGGCCATTTGTTTATTTGGCAAGCCAACAGGCGTTTTTGCACAAATCAAAAAACAACGTGACGATTCGCAGATCGACGATTTCTGTCATATAATACTGACATATCCGGAATTGCAGGTAACGCTCACAGCAGGCATGCTAATGAAAGAACCCATTGCCAGCTTTGTGTTGCATGGCACAAATGGTTCGTTTGTAAAACACGGCATCGACCCTCAGGAAGATCAATTGCGGGCAGGCATGCTACCCACAGAAAATGGCTACGGACTCGACACGCCTGAAAACTTTGGCACATTGGTTTACGAACAAAATGGCGAAACAATCAGAGAAAACGTAGAAACGCTTCAGGGAAATTACAAATACTATTTCGACGCAGTGGCCGAAAGCATTCGCAAACAAAGCGATCCTCCCGTATCGCCAACCGAAAATCTGCTGATCATACGCATTCTGGAAGCCGCTTATCAGAGCAATGAAGAGAACAGGGTGATAAGTCTGTAAATAAAACAAAGGATGTTTCAAATATGACTTTGAAACATCCTCTGCTTTATTATTGAAATTCTAAATGCTCAAAGAAAGATATTAAACAAATATCCAAGCACGATTATAAACAATGAAACAGTTCCGAAAAAGATTCCGATTAGTTTCCATGTCATTACTTTTTTGAGCAACGTAGCTTCGGGCAATGAAAGTCCCACAACGGCCATCATAAATGCAATAGCCGTACCAAGCGGCACTCCTTTCGCCACAAAAACCTGTATCACAGGCACAATACCCGCAGCATTGGCATACATTGGCACAGCCAGAATTACAGCCAGTGGAACAGCATACCAACGATCAGCCGACAGATATTGCGCAAAGAAATTTTCGGGCACATAACCATGCATGGCAGCACCAATACCAATACCGATAAGCACATACACCAACACTTTACGCACTATATCCCAACCATCTTTGATAATGGAAGGCAAACGGTCGATAAAAGGAGTTTTTTCTCCTTCCCACTGCTCTGTCTCCATTTCCGATTGTGCCTGAATTTGCTTCACCCAATCGCTTAAATATCGTTCGAGTTTGAATTTTCCAAGAATATATCCACCCACAGTCCCTAACAGAATACCACTAACACTGTAAATCAGGGTCGCTTTCAGTCCGAAAATTCCCAAAAACATAGCCACTGCCACCTCGTTCACCAAAGGTGAAGTAATGAGAAACGCAAAAGTAACGCCCAACGGAATTCCACCTTTTACAAAGCCAATAAACAGCGGGATTGACGAGCAAGAACAAAAAGGAGTTATAGCCCCGAAAAAAGATGCAAAAAAGTATTGCAAACCGTATAGCTTTTTGTTGGTCAGATAATTCCGAAGTCTGTCAATTGGAAAATAAGCATTCACCACACCCATCAACGAACTAATCAAAAACAACAATATCAGAATTTTAACTGTATCGTAAAAAAAGAAGTTCACTGATGCGCCAAGATGCGAATCAGCATTCAACCCCAACAAACCATAGGTAAAAACATCCACAATTTGTGGCAGGAAATAATACAAAATTATCAATACAGGTAACACAAGCGCTACAGCAGCTATCAGTCTTATCCTTTTCTTTTTTTCCATTTGAACAATCAAAAAAAAACTTATTCGTAAAACAACGAACATTAATTACCTAAAAAAACCACATTTTATCAACTCTTAAAATGTGGCGATATTTATTTACAGCCCCGAAACTATTTACGAAATATATTTAAGCACGTAAAATATAAACACATAATACAAACCCACAGCAATAAAAATAACAGAAACCACCCTGCGAAACCACAGTTCAAAAACTTTTATCCGGTTATAAAGTTTCCCTACATTGCCAACGGCATAAGCCAGCAACCATGCAAATATTATCACAGGAAGTCCTGTTGCAATAGCAAACAATACAGGCAGATAAAGTCCGCTTGCACTCGCTACAGTAATGGGAATAAGCATCACAAAGTACAAAACGCCGCTATAAGGGCAAAAAGCAAGTGCGAAAACCATCCCGAGCAACAACGTACTGAGATAACTGCCCTTGCTTTTATTGCCAATTTTTTCGGTAAGTCCCGACAATCCCGGAAATTTAAGTTTAATCACATCGAGCATAAACAGTCCGATCAGAATCATAACCGGTCCCAGCAACTTTTCGCCCCATCCCTGAAAAAGCATGGAAATATTCATCTTGCTCGCTCCGAAGAAAATAATCAACGCAAGTCCGGTATAACTGATCACACGACCAAGCGTATACACCAAACCACTTATAAAAACCCTTTTACTGTCTTTCAGATCACGACTTATAAAACCAATAGCCGATATATTCGTGGCCAACGGGCACGGACTAATAGCTGTCATCAATCCTAAAACAATGGCTGTGATAAAACTATACTGTGTGTTTTCTAAAATACTTTGCAGAACTTCCATTTTTCGAATAGTAAATTGTAAAACTTGTCCCGAGGCATTGGGGTTGATAAATGGCAAATCAAAGTAAAGCGTCTATTGCTGTTTTCAATTCTTCTTTCAGCTTTTCGGGCGTACTTTTGGCGTACATAAAACCTTTGTCAGTCAAATCGACACGCTCACCGTTGTGCAGCAGAATCAAAGCCTGACCCTCAGCCTGACATTTCCCGGCAACAGCTTTGCTCGCATCGTCATCGAGGTTTACGCTTTCAAAAATAATTTTTCCTGACTCCATCTGAGCGGGATACAACTCGTTCAGTGTTGACTTTGTAACTTCTTCCACAGCATTGCAGGTAATACAACGGCGTGTATAGTGGAAATAATAAATTTCCACATTGTCGGACACAAGCGATGCGACATTCTGATTTGTCTCTGTAGCTTTCGTTTTCGGATCACAGGAAATCATGCCAAGCATCAGCGCTCCAAGTAATAATACAAATGCAATTCTTTTCATTGTAAATAATTGTTTTTAAGATTTTCACACCAAACTCATCCGGAGTTATCAGGACTCGTTTCAGCGATATTAATTTAATTTGGAAGAATTTTTTAATATTTTGCCAGCACCTGTTTGATTTCTTCGGCCGAGGGCACACGTCCCTTTATTTCAACTTTTCCATTGACAACCAAAGCAGGAGTCGACAAGATATTGTAAGTCATTATCTCCATCAAATCATCTACTTTCACAATGTCAGCCTGAAATCCATTTTCGGCCACTACCTCACGCGTAATTTTTTCAAGTGTCTTGCACTTTGGACAACCTGTGCCCAGAATTTT
>JAGPIU010000175.1:0-2112 GCA_018054805.1 Paludibacter sp.
AACTTGCAGTGTGCAGACTGTTAATCAGATTCATGCGAGCATCGAGCGAGAACATCAGAATATCTACGCCGGCACCGGCTTCGAGTCCAACCTGCGAATCCTTGAATTCCCCTTTTAATGCGTCCACATCAACAGGGTCGTTGTTTGTAAGGTTTTTAAATGATACCTGTGAACCTGCATTCAGTCGGAATTTAGGTCCGGCGAATACCCGTAAATTGGCCACTTTTAAATCTAATAATTTATAACCAATCAGTAAAGGAATATCCACAGTGCTGAAAGTTACATATTTTTCTACATCAATGTCCTGGCTCGAAGCATCCTGAATAGTGAATTCATAATCTTTTTTTTGCATTGAATAAAGCAATTCAGGCTGAATGTACACTTTGTCGAAAAACAAACGGCCAAAAGCACCGAGGTGAAAACCGTTATTGAGTTCCGATTTTACATTGGTTAGATCATATTCTCCCGACCTGACTGAAGCCACATTGTCTAAGTTCAGCGATGAATTGAATCCGGCTTTGATTCCGAAATTGACCTGTGCATTTACAAACGATACTGTGAGCATAAATAATGCTGCGAAAATAAGTTTTTTCATAAAATAGAATTTTTTGTTGGGTTATTATTAAAACGTATGATAATTGTGCTTTGTTGTGACAGCAATCGATTTTATTCGTTTATCGGATTATGAATTTTGATTTTTGAACTTTTAAAAATCATATCGCCTGTGTCAGGTATATCAATCAGGTATTCTTTGCGTTTGGGGTTACTGAGCTTCCTGTCACGTAGCCAAACATTAAATTCCTTCAGTTGTGCATAGTTTATGCCCTGCTCCTGCGCCCACTTAGCCAGATCGCCGATTGAGTCTTTCACAGCTACTTTTGTGGTGTTAATGTGCTGATAGTAATGATCGCGTTCGATGCGATACCCCAGGCGATACGGATTTTCGAGAAATTGTTTCATGGCCAGAATTCGAAAAAGATAACGGCTGCTTTCACTTACCAAATGCATATCGTAAGCCTCTTGTACATATTGTTTCTGTTGTTCAGAACTGATTTTTCCCATGCCGGCATTGTACGATACAGCTGCCGTTGTCCAGTTACGATAGCGGTTAAACGCCGATTTCAGATATTTGCAGGCAGCTTCTGTAGCTTTTTCTATATGATAACGCTCGTCCACTTCATCTGTCACTTCGAGCCCGAATTCTTTTGCTGTGGCAGGCATTAGTTGCCACAAACCTGCTGCAGTGGCAGGCGAAAGAGCGCGTGTATCGAGATTACTTTCGATGACAGCCAGATATTTGAAATCATCGGGGATGCCGTTTGCCTTTAATATTGGTTCAATAATAGGGAAGTAGCGATTGGCACGTTTCAGAATTAAAATGCTGGTAGAATGTGTGTAAGCAATTTGAGTCTGTTCGCGGTCGAAACGTTCGCGCATGTCGTAGCGATCGAGCATGATGGTTTGACCTGCAAACTGAACTTTTGCCGGAATGGGAAAACTCCCCACATTTTGTCCGGCAAATATACACAGAG
The DNA here is from genome assembly GCA_018054805.1 of Paludibacter sp. The sequence goes on from JAGPIU010000175.1 coordinate 1,533, forward strand.
TGATAAATACAAAAAGCGATAGTATAAGTAATTTACGTTGCATTTCAGATTAATTTTGGGTAGATTCTTTTACAAAAGTAATATTTTTATACACCTGCTTTACATTTTATACAATATTTTCAATCAAATATTGCAGCCCGTATAAAATAATTATCTTTGCAGGCAAATACGTTCGTTGTTTCGTATATGTTTGAATTTCAAACGTAGCTGAGCTATCAATTATTACGCCAGAATTTGAAAAAAAATGAAACGAACATGACAAAATTTAATCTGTTTTGACCCACAAGGGTATGATTAAATTTTGTTTTGTGAGTTCCATGTGACAAATAATAATGACAATTATAAACACATGAAAAGAGCTATTTTTCCGGGCACTTTCGACCCGTTTACCATAGGACATTATAGTATTGTAAAACGCGGACTGACGCTTTTCGACGAAATTGTGATTGGCATTGGTACCAATCAGTCGAAAAAAACGCTTTTCTCGGTCGAAAAACGTCTCGAAATTATTCAACAGGCTTTTGCTGATGAACCACGTGTTCGTGTTGAGTCGTACAACAGTCTGACCATTGACTTTGCA
>JAGPIU010000175.1:2212-3497 GCA_018054805.1 Paludibacter sp.
TTTTTTGTACATGCTTATAACGTCCGAAACAAAGTTTTTCCATATTTTTGTTTGATTAAACAAAACACTTTTGAAAAACACTATTACCGGAAATGAATAAAACCTTTGCACCTTTTGCAAAACCGATGTACGTGATGTTGAAGTCGGTAGGATCGGCCTGCAATCTGAAGTGCGAATATTGTTACTATCTCGAAAAGGAAAATCTCTATCCTTCGGCCAAGGGTCAGTTGATGAGCGATGCACTTCTCGAAAAATTCACCGAACAATACATTAATTCGCAGACACAGAACGAAATACTTTTTACCTGGCATGGTGGCGAAACTTTGCTGCGCCCGGTTAGTTTCTACAAAAAAGCCCTCGAATTTCAAAAAAAATACGGACGCGGACGTAAAATTGACAACGTAATTCAAACCAATGGAACGCTGCTCAACGATGCCTGGTGCGAATTTTTCAAAGAAAACAATTTTCTGGTGGGTATTTCTATCGATGGCCCGCAGGAGTTTCACGACGAATATCGCCGCAACAAAGGTGGTCAGCCCACTTTTGTGAAGGTTATGAAAGGCATTAATCTGCTCAAAAAACATGGCGTGGAATTTAATGCAATGGCCGTGGTGAACGATTTTAATGCCGATTATCCGATCGAATTTTACAATTTTTTCAAACAAATAGATTGCCGTTACATACAGTTTGCACCTATAGTGGAGCGAATTGGTAACCGCACCGATGGTCTGAAACTCTCGGCTCCCCACGAAGTTGCCGAACTGACTGACTTCTCGGTGAAACCTGTGCAGTGGGGGAAATTTCTCTGCGCACTTTTCGACGAGTGGATTAAAGAGGATGTCGGAAAATTCTACATTCAGCTTTTCGACTCTACGCTTGCCAACTGGATGGGCGTTCAGCCTGGTGTGTGTACGCTTGCCAAACATTGCGGACATGCAGGAGTGATGGAGTTCAACGGCGATGTGTATTCGTGCGACCACTTTGTATTTCCTGAATACAAACTCGGAAATATCAATAACGAATCGCTTGCTTCGATGATGTATTCGGAACGTCAGTTGAAATTTGGAACCGACAAACACGACACTTTGCCCCGTCAGTGCAAGGAATGCGAGTTTCTTTTTGCCTGCAATGGAGAATGCCCGAAAAACCGTTTTGCATTCACAAAAGATGGCGAACCCGGATTAAATTACCTTTGTGCAGGTTGGAAAATGTTTTACAGCCATGTGGCTCCTTATATGGATTTTATGAAAAATGAACTTATGCACGAGCGTCCACCTGCAAACGT
>JAGPIU010000176.1 GCA_018054805.1 Paludibacter sp.
ACCATAAAACCGTTTCGCAGATTTTCGAAGAGTCGGGTCAGGATGCTTTTCGAAAAATGGAACAAAACTGTCTGCACGAAGTGGCCGAATTCGAAAATTGTGTGATTGCAACCGGAGGTGGTGCACCTTGTTTTTTCGACAATATGACATTTATGAATGCACACGGACTTACTGTTTATCTGAATCTTAGTCCTGACCAGCTGTCCGAACGTCTTGAAATGTCGCGTGCCGGAAAACGACCACTTATTGCCAACAAGAAAGGCAGCGAATTGCGGCAGTTTATAGCCGATGGCCTGTCGGTTCGCGAAGCATTTTACAAACAGGCAAAGGTTTTGGTAAGCGGTACCGACGATGTAATTCTGGCAAATATCGAAAAAGCAGTTAGTGACTTCTATGCTGAATAAAGTTTTTTTTCTGCTATTCTTTGCTCATAAAACTACAAACACCCGAAATAGTCTCATTTATTGTTGTGAACTGAAAATCAATAACTTTCTCAATTTTCGCACTGCTGTAAAACTCCCTGTGAGTAGCCGAACGTGCTGTTCCTCTGTCGATAAGCGGTTCAAAGCCGAAAATTTTTCCGAACACTTCCATCATGCCGCCTGCAAACAGCAGCACTGATTTTGGTACATTGATAAACGGACGTTTGCGACCAAAACCATCGGCCATATACCACAAAATGTCTCTGTTTGAAGCGTTCTCGCCCACCAGCACAAATCTCTCGCCTGAAATTTCACTTTTGGTCAGTGTTATCATCGCTCTCACCACATCCTGCACATCCACATAGCCAGTACCACCCATGGTGTAAAAAATAAGTCCTTTTTGCATTTGATAAAAAAGTTGCGAACTACCTGCATTTTGTCCCGAAACGCCCAAAATCACCCCGGGATTCACAATCACCGCATTCAGTCCCGCTGCAATGCCTTTCCACACTTCCTGTTCTGAATAATATTTGCTGCGCGAATACGCCGAGCGCGACAGATCATCGGTCCATTCTGCATTTTCGTCAGCCGGTTTTCCGTCTTTGTATTTTCCGCAGGCTGCTATCGAACTTACAAAGCACAGTTTTTTGATTTTAGTGGATAAGCATGCCTGAACTACATTGCTTGTGCCCCTCACATTGGTGTCGGTGAGCACATCGCTACCGCTTCCGAGCGAAACCACTGCTGCACAATGATACATGATGTCCACATCGTGCATGGCTGCGGTCAGACTTTCAACGTTGAGTACATCGGCAATGCGCCAATCGATGCGACTGAGCATCTCATCGGGATCGGCATTGTAAAATCTGAAGATTGTTTTCAATGGTTCAAGGTTCGACGATGAGCGTTTTATGGCCGCAATTCTATCGTTCTCCTGAAGCAAATGCCATATCAAATGGCCTCCAACCAAGCCCGTAGCTCCTGTGACAAGTATCATTTTTTGATTGTTTTTAATATTGAAAATCAAAAATACGGAAAGAAAACTGTATTTTTGCATACTTAAGTCACAGAAAATAAATTATGAGGTGTTTTCTTAGAATTTTTATTCAGAAAAATTAATTATTTTCTTCTTAGAAACAGTTTTGAATAATAAAATACTTTCGTTTTAGATGCAGAATATTTGTGTTTACTGTGCTTCGAGCACTCAAATAGATCAGAAGTACTTCGATGCTGCCGACCGGCTTGGCCGAATTCTGGCCAAACAGGGAATCCGTATTATTTGTGGTGGAGGCTCGCTGGGACTTATGGCTCAACTGTCGGACAGTGCGCTGGCTGCTGGTGGCGAAGTGACGGGTATTATTCCGCGCTTTATGTGCGACGAAAACTGGCAGCACAAAGGACTTACTGAACTTATTGTCACCGAAACTATGCACGACCGCAAGCAGAAAATGGCTTTCCTCTCCGATGCCGCTGTTGCTCTGCCCGGTGGTTGCGGTACACTCGAGGAATTGCTTGAAGTGATTACCTGGAAACAACTTGGAATTTTCACAAAACCCATTATAATTGTAAATACCAACGGATATTACGATGGCCTGATCAGTGTGTTGCATCGTGCTGTGGACGAAAACTTTATGCGCGGTATTCATCGCGATATATGGACAGTGGTGAATGAACCTGAAGAAGTTTTGGATGCTATTAAAAATGCACCTGTCTGGGACAGTAACGTACGAAAATTTGCTGCTATTTAAAAATTTCAAATGCCTTTAAACGATTCCATACACATACTTTCCGATAGTGCGCTTTTTGCCGACAGTTTGCTGAGAGCAGATAGTCTGCAGAGGGCTGACAGTATTATGCGTGTCGACAGCATTATGCGTGCTGATAGTATTGCTCTTGCCGATAGTTTGAGGCTTGCAAAATTGTCACGTGGTTTCGAGGGCATTCCGCATCCATCTTTTCCCGAGTCGGAAAGTTGGGTTTTTGGCACCATTCTCTTTCTTTTTCTTATGATGGTGGTTTCATTCCTGCGTTCGTCGGGTTGGTTTTACGAGTCGGTGCGCATATTCTTTCAGGTGAAGGACCGTTCGAGCATTTTCAGCAAAACCACTATTAATGATTTTCAGTCGCGCTTTATTCTGATCCTTTTTTCAGTAGGTGTGTTGAGTCTTTATGGGTATATTCTTCTGATTCCGTCCGGAAAACCTTTCGAAATTACGCAATATGCTTTGGTGCTTGGGGTGACACTTTTATTCTATATTTTTAAATTTCTAAGCATCGAGGTACTTGGATATGTTTTCCTCGAAAAACAATCTTTAAAAATTGCCCGCGAGAGTTATTTTAATCTTTTAATTTATCTTGGAATAGTACTCTTTCCATTGTTGATATTTCAGATATATTTTCCATTGTGGCTAAATGATTATACGGTGTATATCAGTCTTGTAGTGTGTGTGTTATTGTTTGTTTTTCTGATTTTTAAACTATTTCAAATATTTTTCCAAAAAGCAGTCACAAGTTTTTATTTATTGTTGTATCTTTGCACCCTCGAAATTTTGCCCGTATTTTTAATATATTCAATTATACGGACGATTATATAAATGTTTAATTATTAAAGTACATTGCTTTGAAAATTAAGAAGATACTGGTTTCACAACCACAACCCTCCAGCGAAAAATCGCCCTATTATGATATCAGCGAGAAATACGGTGTAAAAATCGATTTTCGTCCTTTTATCAAAGTTGAGCCAATTTTAGCAAAGGAATTTCGCACACAGCGTATATCGATTCTCGATCATACGGCTATTATTTTCAATGCCCGTCATGGTATCGATCATTTCTTTCGCTTATGCGAAGAGATGCGCATTACTGTTCCCGAAACAATGAAGTATTTCTGTGTTTCTGAGTCGGTGGCTGTGTATTTACAACATTATATTCATTACCGTAAGCGTAAGGTTTTTTATGGTGCCAACGGAAAAATGAATGAATTGGTGACCATTATGAATAAACATGCTGATGAGAAGTTTCTTCTTATCACCTCGGATGTTCAGAATGAGGATACTATGTC
>JAGPIU010000011.1:0-5501 GCA_018054805.1 Paludibacter sp.
GAACTGGCCACCAAAGTAATGCTTGGCTTGCCGGTTGAGAAGCCCGAGAAATCGGCTTTCGACCTGGATTACGTAGGCATTAAAGCTTCGCAATTCTCATTCCACCGCTTGCAACAGGCCGACCCTGTGTTAGGGGTGGATATGGCTTCGACCGGAGAAGTGGGCTGTATTGGTGACGATTTCCACGAAGCAATCCTGAAATCGCTGCTCTCGGTTGGTTTCCGCATTCCGAAGAAACGGATTCTGATTTCGTCGGGCGAGCCCAAATCGAAAGTAGAACTGCTCGATGCAATGTATCTGCTTCAGAAAAAAGGTTACGAACTTTTTGCAACACGTGGTTCGCAACGCTTCTTAGCCGAAAACGGCATCGAAGCCACAGCCGTAAACTGGCCCGATGAAGAAGGCGATTTGAATGTAAAAACCATGCTCTCGAACAAAGGTTTCGATTTGGTAATCAATATACCGAAAGATACCACCGAACGTGAATTGCGTAACGACTACGCTATTCGTCGTGGTGCTATCGACTTTAATATCCCGCTTTTGACCAATGCACGACTGGCTTCGGCCTTTATTACTGCATTCTGCAATATGACTGTGGAGGATATTAAGATTAAGAGTTGGGACGAATACTAACCCCAGCCTAACCCTCCCCAATGGGGAGGGAACCTGCAAATAATCTGCCTGATGGCAGATAAACCTGTGGAAATGTGCTTCCGGTTGTTTGATTAAAAAACAAGCGACCGTAAGTTACTCTGCCAACCTGAACAACCTGAAGCTTTGAAACAAAGAGTAAAGAATGTTGGATGCGTGATTTATTGAGAATTGATTACGAAGCAGAAAATCTTCAAATTTCAAATCTTCAAATCCCAAATCAAAATTCTGAACCTCTGAGTCTTCTGTTTCTTGAACGACAACAATAAAACTAAAAATATTGAAAATGGATCAATCAATCAAGAAAGTGATTTTGCTCGGCTCGGGCGCACTTAAGATCGGTCAGGCCGGCGAATTCGACTATTCGGGCTCGCAGGCGCTGAAAGCATTGAAAGAAGAAGGTATCGAAACGGTATTGATTAACCCCAATATCGCCACTATACAGACTTCGGAAGGCATTGCTGACAAAGTGTATTTCCTGCCCATTACGCCGCATTTTGTGGAAGAAGTAATTAAAAAAGAAAAACCTGATGGCATTTTGCTGGCTTTTGGCGGACAAACAGCCCTGAATTGTGGTACCGAAATGTATCTGGATGGCACTTTGCAGAAGTACGGTATTAAAGTACTTGGTACATCGGTTGAAGCTATTATGATTACCGAAGACCGCGATTTGTTTGTAAAAAAACTAAACGAAATTGACGCCAAAACACCGGTTTCGCAGGCTGTGGAGTCGCTTACCGATGCCCTTACAGCTGCCCGTCGTATTGGCTATCCGGTAATGGTGCGCTCGGCTTATGCTTTGGGTGGGCTTGGTTCGGGCATTTGTGCCAACGAGCAGGAGTTTATTACACTTTGCGAAAGTGCTTTGGCTTATTCCAAACAAATTCTGGTTGAAGAAAGTCTCAAAGGCTGGAAAGAAATTGAATTTGAGGTGATTCGCGATAAAAACGACCATTGCTTCACGGTTGTTCCAATGGAAAACTTCGACCCGCTGGGTATTCATACCGGCGAAAGTATAGTGGTTGCACCCATTATTTCGCTTTCAAAAGATCAGATTGCATTTCTGGAAGATGTAGCGCGTAAAGTGGTTCGTCATATCGGAATTGTGGGCGAATGTAATATACAGTATGCCTTTAATGCCGAAACAAACGATTATCGTATTATCGAAATCAATGCACGTCTGAGCCGTTCGTCGGCACTGGCTTCGAAAGCTTCGGGTTATCCATTGGCTTTTGTGGCTACTAAACTGGCTTTGGGCTACTCGCTCGATCAGATTGGCGAAATGGGAACGCCAAATTCAGCTTATGTGGCTCCTTCGGTGGATTATATGATTGTGAAAATCCCACGTTGGGACCTTACCAAGTTCGTGGGTGTAAGCCGTGAAATTGGTTCGTCGATGAAGTCGGTGGGCGAAATTATGTCCATTGGTCAGTCGTTCGAAGAAATTATTCAGAAAGGTTTGCGCATGATAGGACAGGGAATGCATGGTTTTGTGGGTAACAATGACCTTGTGTTCGACGATGTGGCTTCGGCGCTCTCAAAACCTACCGACCTGCGTATTTTTGCTATTGCCGATGCTTTTGCCAAAGGATTTACAGTGGAACAAATTGTGGATCTGACAAAAATCGACCGATGGTTTATCGAAAAACTTGAAAATATCCATAAATATAGCCTGGTGCTTTCGTCGTACAACAGTATTGCCGACCTTGATGCCAGTGTGCTTGCCGAAGCCAAACGCCTCGGTTTTTCCGATTTCCAGATTGCCCGTTTCGTCGAAACTCCTGCAGGCTCTATGGAAAAAGAATTGCTTCAGGTGCGCGACAAACGTAAATCAGTTGGTATTACACCTACAGTTCGTCGTATCAATACCGTAGCTTCCGATCACCCCGATAAAACCAATTATCTGTATTTTACTTACGGATCGGACAAGGCTTACAAACCTGCCAAAGATGAGCGTGAAGCCATTGTGGTGCTTGGTTCGGGTGCTTATCGCATTGGTTCGTCGGTGGAATTCGACTGGTGTTCGGTCAATGCGGTTCAAACTGCCCGTGAACTGGGTTACGAGTCGGTTATGATCAACTACAATCCTGAAACCGTTTCGACCGACTATGATATGTGCGATCGTTTGTATTTCGATGAACTTTCGTTCGAACGTGTGTTGGATGTAATCGATATTGAGCAGCCCAAAGGTGTGATTGTGTCGATGGGCGGACAAATTCCAAATAATCTGGCCATGAAACTCGACCGTCAGAATGTGCCTATTCTTGGTACACCTGCCGCTTCGATCGACCGCGCCGAGAACCGTCATAAATTCTCAGCCATGCTCGATACACTTGGTATCGATCAACCACGCTGGAAAGAACTCAGCAGTTTCGAGGAAATTGATGCCTTTATCGACGAAGTGGGATTCCCGGTACTTATACGTCCCTCGTATGTACTATCGGGCGCAGCCATGAATGTATGTTTCGACAAGGAACAAATGATAAAATTCCTGACGCTTGCTGCCAATGTATCGAAAGAATATCCTGTGGTAGTTTCTTCGTTCCTGCAAAATGCCAAGGAAGTGGAATTCGATGCCGTAGCGCAGAATGGCGAAGTGGTGGAATATGCCATTTCGGAACATGTGGAGTTTGCCGGAGTACACTCGGGCGATGCTACGCTTGTGTTCCCGGCTCAAAAAATTTATTTCGAAACAATGCGCCGCATTAAAAAGATTTCGAAACAAATTGCCCGCGAACTTAATATCTCAGGACCTTTTAATATCCAGTTCTTAGCCAAAAACAACGATATCAAAGTAATTGAATGTAACCTGCGTGCTTCGCGTTCGTTCCCTTTTGTGTCGAAGGTTCTGAAACGTAACTTTATTGAAACAGCTACCCGCATTATGCTCAATGCGCCATACAGTCGCCCCGATTCGTCGGTGTTCGATCTTGAGCATATCGGAGTAAAAGCTTCGCAATTCTCTTTTGCCCGTTTGCAAAATGCCGACCCGATTTTAGGTGTGGACATGTCGTCGACTGGTGAAGTAGGTTGCATTGGCGACGATTTCAGAGAGGCATTGCTTAAATCGATGCTGTCGGTAGGTTACAATATACCGGGAAAAAACATTTTGGTATCGTCGGGCGAAGCCAAATCGAAAGTGGATTTGCTCGAAGCCTGTCACATGCTTCACGACAATGGTTATAATATCTACAGCACTTCAGGTACAGCTGCATTCCTAAATGATAACGGTATTAAAGCAATACCTGTGGCCTGGCCCGATGAGGAAGGAGAACTTCAGATAATGGAAATGCTCAACAAAAAGCAAATCGATCTGGTGATCAATATTCCGAAAAATCAAACCCGTCGTGAGCTGACCAACGGTTATAAAATCCGTCGTGCAGCCATCGATTATAATATTCCATTGTTGACCAATGCGCGACTTGCGTCTGCATTTATATATGCTTTCAGCACCCTAAGTCTCGACGATATTAAGATTAAAAGCTGGGACGAATATTGATTTCATTTACAATTTAATCATCCGCCACGGCGGACAAGTTTTTCAATTTACAATTTTTATCAGAGGCGCAAGACAATTGCGCCTCTGATAATATTGAACCCTAAGCAGTAAATAAGACAAAAGACAAAAGACAAAAGACGTGACAAAGACAAAAGACTGTGTTGAGCATGAAACGTTGCGAATCAACTTCTGAATGCTTAATACGAAACGCTAAACCCTGAAACCCTGAAACCCTGAAACTCTGAAACTTTGAAACCTTGAAACCTGAAACTTCAAAACGCTAAAAATAGTTTAAATAAGTTTTTAAATAATAATAATTTCGTTCGGAAAGTATTTCACAAATAATTTGTCGTTTCTTTGTCCTCCGAAAAAGGATATTGTATATTTTCGTCAGTCTGTTCACAACTTATCCGCATTTATGCGCACTTTGTTCCCCGCCTACGTAATTACACTTCGCTTTCTCATTATTATTTATTTTTACACATTATTTTTTTATGAACATCTACGTAGGTAACTTAAGTTACAAAGTAAAAGAAAACGACCTTAGAGCCGTTATGGAAGAGTATGGTCAGGTTGACTCATGCAAGATTATCACCGATCGCGACACACGCAAATCAAAAGGCTTCGCTTTCGTTGAAATGGCTGACGATGCTGCTGCCCGTACTGCTATCACCGAACTTAACGGTGCTGAATACGACGGTCGCACAATGGTATTGAAAGAAGCTACTCCAAGAAGCTAATTCAAAACCCAAGCAAAAAACAAAACAACCCTGTTGGTATTATACCGACAGGGTTGTTTCGTTTACATACTTTTCCTCTTTTGAATCGACCAATTATTATTTCTGCTCTGCGCAATACTATAAAATACCCGACTGACTGTCTCAAAGCAGCGAAAATTATACAAATAGCATGACAAATCTGCTAATAACACATTATAATACTACTAAAAACGTATTACTCTATCACTAATAAAATGGAGCGTTTCTACATTGTATATAATGATTCGTGTAAAATGCATGAATCTTTCTACATTGAGTATAATGAATCGTGTAAAAAGCATGAATCTTTCTACATTAAGTATAATGATTCGTGTAAAAAGCATGAATCTTTCTACATTAAGTATAGTGATTCCTGTAAAATGTATGAATCTTTCTACATTGAGTATAATGATTCGTGTAAAATGCATGAATCTTTCTACATTGAGTATAATGATTCGTGTAAAAAAGCATAATGTTTGTTGTCCTAATCTCTCCTGATTGTTGGCAATAAGTTCTTTGTTTGTGTGTATATCAAGAGTTGCCCTGTTCATTGTGAAAAGATCGAAGGAAATAAGCAATGGTGTGGAGAACAT
>JAGPIU010000011.1:5601-11488 GCA_018054805.1 Paludibacter sp.
AGCATAATGTTTGTTGTCCTAATCTCTCCTGATTGTTGGCAATAAGTTCTTTGTTTGTGTGTATATCAAGAGTTGCCCTGTTCATTGTGAAAAGATCGAAGGAAATAAGCAATGGTGTGGAGAACATGCACCACATTGAAAATTGCGACTGATATTCAGTGTCGGTCATGCTACGTGCTCCGCTGGCCGACGATGGTTTTCCTTTTTCGTAGAGTCCCACGCACATCATGTCGGCATCGTTGAACTGATTCGGACCTGCATAATAGTCGAGATTTTTCATAATATCAATCGATTGAATCACACCACAATGACTGCCATCGTATTTACCATGATCCCATGTGTCGCAACTATCGAAACTTACTCTCCACGAATGTCCGCCGGCATTGGCAGCCCAGAGCCAGGGTTCGCGTTCGCCCCATTCACAAATATTGAAATAAAAGTTCATGCCTGTTGCTTTGAGGGCGTCACTCATTTTTTTGTAACGTTCCTTGGCCGTTTCCATATTGTTGGGTGCAACCGTGAAATATATTTATCAGGATCCTAAACCTTCGCTGATGACATGGCATCAAAAAGAGTATATTGCATCGTATGTAAATGCTGTTGAAGAGATTCTTTACAGCGAAAACTTTACTGATCCTGTGGCCGGATATCAGGCTTATATTGATGTGAATTCATTTATTCATTATTTTATTGTCAGTGAAATTTCACGAAATGTGGATGCTTATAAAAAGAGCCTTTTTTCCATAAAGATAAGGACAGAAAAGACCCCAAAGTACATTCCGGGCCAGTATGGGATTACGATTGGGCATGGAAAAACCTCAACGATTGCTTTCTTTACAAAAATACTGATGGCTCGGGTTGGGCTTATTGCATTACAGCCCGGAGTTTATATGGTGAAAGTTTTACTCGAAAACGGACAAACCTATACTCAAAAAATTGTAAAGAATTAGCGCTTTAAAAGGCCTTTGAATATAAATGAAACGGACATTGTCAGCCTGACAATGTCCGTTTCATTTATTGAAATATGGATATCTTTATTCAATTTTTCCGGCTCTGTCAACTTTGGGCTCAATTTTTAGCGGGTTCACAGAGATTTCATCAGACCACACACGATTGTTGTAAATATCGAGTGCTGCAAATAATGCCTGACGGAACGACTCCTCTGAGGCCACATTTTTTCCTGCAATTTCGTAAGCAGTGCCATGAGCCGGGGAAGTGCGTATTACATTGAGTCCGGCTGTGTAGTTTACACCACTTTCCATGGCTATGGTTTTAAACGGAATAAGTCCCTGGTCGTGGTACATGGCCAGAATGGCATCGAACTTTTTGAAGTTTCCCGATCCAAAGAAACCATCAGCAGGATAAGGTCCCACACAAATAATTCCTTTTTTTACCGCTTCTGCAATGGCAGGTTCAATAGTCGTTTTTTCCTCGTTACCAATTACTCCTTCGTCGCCGGCATGTGGATTCAATCCAAGCACGGCAATGCGCGGACGGGTAATTTTAAAATCACGTTTCAGGCAATTGTTGAGCACTTCCAACTTCTGAAGAATAAGTTCTTTGCTAATGGCTTTGGGAACTTCATTTACAGGAATATGTCCGGTAACCACAGCCACACGCATTACGTCGTTCATCAGAATCATTAATGCCGGCGTTCCGGTACCAAATTTCTCTTCGAGATATTCGGTGTGTCCGGGAAAACTAAACTGATCGGACTGTATGTTCTTTTTATTGATAGGTGCAGTAACAATGGCGTGAATAGCTCCTTTTTTCAAATCGGCAGTGGCTCTCTCAAGTGCTCCGAAAGCTGCTTTCCCGGCTTCTTCGGTGGCTTTCCCTACTTCTACTTTTATTTCATCGTCGGCACAATTTATAATATTGATACGCTTCAGATTGACTTCTTCTATGCTGTTGATAATATTCAGGTTAATGCCCTGAATGTCCAGACTCTTGCGATAAAATGCAGCAGCTTTTGGTGATCCGTATATGACAGCTACAAAACTCTCAGTCACTCTGGGCTCGGCCAGCGTTTTCAGAATTACTTCGTAGCCAATACCATTGATATCGCCCTGTGTAATGCCAATAATTATTTTTTCGTTATCCATTTCTTATTGAAAATATTTTAGCTCAACTCTTATTTGCTGCTTTATTATTTAGCAGATTTTTCCTCTTTTTTATCAGCTACTACCGATACTTCTTTCAGACTATTGATGTCCTGTGGTAATTTAGATGTAAACAATACTGCCTCGAGAAAACGGATATGATTACGTTTTTTTGTGCCGGGAGCAAATACGAAGCCTTCAACGGTAATTACCCTCTGATTGATTTCGTCAAGGCGTGTGTGGCTGTAGAATGGACCGCCCATCGAACCACCGTTGACCATTTTCCAGAGTCCTGTGATTTCGGCGCAATAGCCATCGTTTACCCAGATTTCTCTGAATCGCGGATCGGCATATTTGTATTCGGTACCCATGTGCGAACCTTCAATTTCGCCGGGGATATTTGCTTTCATAAACGAGTCGCGTTTGGCAAGTAAATATTCCTTCGTGAAAGTATTTTTGTCGGTGTAAGGATATGAATAAACCACAATGTCCTGACGTACATTAGGCTGGTCGTTAGTAATCCAGTAAAAGTCTTTTCCTTTTGTTGCGCGTGTAATGCCCTGGGGAATGTCTATCTGAATGCCAAACATCGATTCTATTTCAGTTTTTGCTTTGTTATTGACATAATCTTTGTTGAAACGAATCTGACGGTCGCGTTCCGAGGTAAGGAAATAATCCAGAATTTTTTCTCCTGATTCTTCAATAATTTTTCTGAGCGCAGAATCGTTTGGTGCTGTTATTTTCACCACTGTTTGAGGTTGCGCCCATTTGTTTTTTGAATATGCGATTTTTGGACCTGTATATTTTGTCGAAATATCGGTTAGTAAAATGTTTCGCGATGGTTTCAGAAGATCGCTGAATTCTAACTGTGAACATTGATTAATGCTCATTACCGGTTCGGGTTGAGGCAAACCGAACATGTCCTGATCGAGAAGTGCAACTACTGCACGACCCGAAGGCGCCTGCCACGAGCTGTCGTTCATTACCACAAGTATTTCGAAACGGCTACCGGAAACCGAAGGAAGGGTGTATGTGCTTTCGATACATGAACCAAGTATGAAAATTGGTGCTATCAGAGCTAACAGTTTTACTTTCATTGTTTTATGTTTTATTTATTGAATGACTTTTTTTAGTTCGCGTGTTTGTACAGGATTTGCTCTCTCAGAACTTCGTTTTTGAGCGGCATTGAAAAACAACATGACCGACTCCATAAATTTGTTACGTTCTTTTTCCGATTTTATGCTCTCGAACGGAAAGCCGGTGACGCACACTTTATATAATCCTGAATAAATAATTCCGGCACTTATATTTGTCGATGCATAACGGCAGAATGTTACAGCTCCGTCGCCTGCAGGTTCAATTCCATCAGTCGATTCAAGATAATACATTTGCGCCTGAGGGCTGTCGTAAAGGTTAAATTCGGATCTGTGAAAATGCGGAAAAGGCGAACTTACCATTTTTACTCTGAAACTAAAATCTGATTTTGAAGGGTTGTAACGGAACTTCAAAATACTTTCCATAAAGAGTTTTTCATCTGTTTTGATATAGTTTCCGCTGTAAAAATCGCTTCCTGTAAACGCTCCGCTAATCAATAGATTACCACCCGCACGGCAGTAACTGACCAAACTTTGCTGCAAAGCTAATGGAAAAGTTTTAAATTCCGTTTCTTTTTTCGAAATTCCTGTGACGGTTTGTTTCTGTTTTCCTAAAATTATATTTACATAACGGTATTCGTTCAGATTTATTTTGCCCTGTGTCACAGCTTTTACCGATGTGGAAACAAACGAATATCCTGCTTCCCTGATGGCTTTTCCATGCAGGTATGGATAGTCGAAAGTATTTCCTGCAATTACTTTGGCATCCATATTGCCGTAGCTGGCTCCAAAGCCAGGATTATCATCGTTTTTCCAGGCTTGCTTTCGGTCGAATTCGTATTGCTTACCGGTAAAACTAATGTCGGATATGTAAGGAACTCCCGGGTCAGTGTCGTTGTCGAAGCCTGCCCGCTGACCATTTTCGTTGAAAAACAGTGGTCCGCTCACTCTTTCGAAACCGTTTACAATCAACACTTCCTTTTGGTTATTGTTGGCACGATATACCGACAGAATTTCCGATGGAAAACTTTCGCCTCCCTGATTTACAGCACTTACTTTGAAACTGTATATTTTCCCGGGTTCAATATTCGCCGTTACCGTATTTCTATCGGTGTAAGTGCCATTGTCGAAACCACCATTGCCAACGCGTGTGTAAACCACATAGCCTGTAGGCCGGGCTGTAGGTTCGAGCGGATCGTTCACAGCTTCCCAGTTTAAAATTATCTGTGTTTTGCCGGAAAAGCGGCTGCTGAACTGTTCCACGGGTAATGGCTGCACTACATATTTTTGTCCGTTGTTGTGGGTAATGTATTTTAAAACAGCTTTGTAAATGGCTCTGCTCACTGTGAATCTGAAACGTGGATCGTGGCCATAACGCATATCGGCAGGATTTTGATGCGAAAGCAGCTCGAGCAACATGGTTGGCACTTCAGGAACCCGCGATTCGCTGTACGATTTGTTCCAGAGTCCGCGGCGTGTCCATTCAGGAGCAAAAGTCCTGCGAATGTCTTCGGAAATTTGTGTTTGAACCATGTCGGTAAGGTCGCGCGAAGCCATACGCGAAATGCCGTTTTCGAACACTGTAAGTCCGTTGCCATTGGTTTCGGTAAAAATTCCCAGTGTGCCAATAATCGAGTCATTTTTCAGCACTCCGGCATCAGTGTGAAAGGCCAGCGCCATATCCACAGGAACTCTCAGTCCTTCACGTTTAGGCAAAATCAGCGAACCTCCGGCCAGATAATTCAGCCAGAAGCCGCGCGACTGAAAATCATCGCTGTAATCGTTCTGTCCCTGCGTGCGACTGTAAATACTGTCGGGTATTCCCGCCCATTGCAGCCAGTAACGCGCTCCTTCGGTGAAACGGGGATAGCCACTTACGTAGGGTTTTATACTGTCAGTGTCTTTTTCTGAACCCGGGGTGCTAATGCCATTTGCCTTTGCTTTTTTCTGCGGGCTGCGTGCAATATTCCCCATTCCTCCTCCGAATTTTACGCCATCGGCTGTCACAATACGGTCGGAAGTGGCACTTTGGTTATTCAGCTCCACGCGGTATTGATTGTTTCGCCCTTTGGGAAATAAAAAGTGCCCCAGATAAAGCCATGTGCCACCATTCATGGTTTGATTGACCGAGAATGCTGTTTTTCCGCCTTTGTGAATTACTGTGTAGCGGGCGTCGGTTGTGCTTTTTTCCACAGTTTTGTAGGAAACATACACAGCATAGTAACCTTCTTCGGGAATTTCGGGAATCCAGGAAATTTCACTGGTTTCGTCGGCATCGGTAATGGTGGGTACAAATCGATAAGTTCCTTCTGTAAAGGGATTTTCACCCTGAACATACATTTTGCGTTCGTAAGCAAATCCAGGTTTTCCGGTTTTCCATGTCTTGCGGTCGCTGTGTTCTCTGTATCGTCCTTCCTCGAAAATATTGTTGTCGTTATCCACAATGGTCTCATGGAGTTGCGTGTCTCGTTCACGTGGAATGAGTACCGTGGCACCTGCATTTTCGAGCATAGGTGTCAGAAATGGCAGCACATAGGCCTGCGTGTAAAGGTCTTCCACTGTTTGAAATAACCGTCCGCGCTGCCACATCCATCGGTTCTTTTCCTGATTATAATGCCAGCCGTGACTTTGCCAGAGTGCAATATGTCTGTTCTGAAGTCCCTGACTTATCTGATATGGTTGCGATAATTT
>JAGPIU010000012.1 GCA_018054805.1 Paludibacter sp.
TTAATTTGGGTCATGGGTGTTTCATGTGTTTATAATTTTATATATCTGCCCCCTAACCCCCTAAAGGGGGAATTACTCGGGCACATTAAGTTTTTGTTGAACTATTAAACATCCCTTTGTGTGTCCTGAATTTTAATTTGGGTCATGGGTGTTTCATGTGTTTATAATTTTATATATCTGCCCCCTAACCCCCTAAAGGGGGAATTACTCGGGCACATTAAGTTTTTGTTGAACTATTAAACATCCCTTTGTGTGTCCTAAATTTTAATTTGGGTCATGGGTGTTTCATGTGTTTATAATTTAATTTGCAAAATAATATGGCAGAATCAAACATTCAATAATTTGCAAAAAGCAAACAAAATGTATATTACGATACCTTCTGTCTGCTTTTTGTCTGAAATGTTGTTTATTTCAATTATCTCAATGCAGCACCAAGTTTCGCTTCGAAATTGGCAAGCATTTTCTTCATTATTGCGTCAATCTGACTATCGGTAAGCGTTTTGGTTTCATCCTGAAGAACAAAATTCACCGCATACGATTTTTTACCTTCGGGAAGATTTTTGCCTTCGTACACATCGAAAAGCGTTACCTTTTTCAGCAATTTACGCTCGGTGTCAAATGCTATTTTCTCTATTTCAGCAAAAGTCACCTGCTTGTCAATCAACAGCGCAAAGTCGCGTTTTACTTCAGGATATTTCGAAATTTCGCTGTACTGTACTTTGTGTTTCGCAATTTCAGTCATCAATGCATTCCAGTTCAGGTCAGCGAAAAACACTTCCTGATCAATATCGAGCATTTTACGGATTTTCGGATGCACCATACCAAACACAGCTAATTTATATCCGCGGGGACTGTAAACTGTAAGCGCTTCGGAAAGAAGATCGTCTGAAAATTCGCCAATCACCAGTTTGCGAAGGTTTACGCCCAAACGACGGAAGATATTTTCGATATATGCTTTCAGTTCGTACACGCTTGTTTTTTGCTGTGCAACCGACCACGACTGACCAAACTTATCGCCTGTGAGCCACATTCCCAAATGGAAATCTTCGGAATATGCCGCAAGTACCTCGCCTTCTTTCTTTTTGTCGGTATTATAATAGTAGCAATTGCCAAATTCATAGAATTTCAGATCGGCATTTTTACGATTAATATTACGTTGAATATTTTCAAGTCCGCCAAAAAGCAGAGTCTGACGCATTACGTTCAAATCGTTGCTCAGGGCATTGATAATTTTTACGCAGTTGGCTTCGGGAAACGAAGTTAAACCGGCATAATAACCACCTTTGGTCAGCGAATTGTTCAAAATCTCGTTGAAACCCTGAGCTGTAAGTTGCTCTGCAATCAGATTCTGAAGTTTATGACTATCAGGACGAGAGCTGTAACTAAGAGTAGAAACCAGATTTTCGCCAATTTCCACATTGTTATATCCGTAAATACGCAAAATATCCTCAATTACATCCACATCACGCTGTACATCTACACGATACACAGGCACATGAAGAAGGTAACCGGCTTCGGTGCGTTCTACAATTTTCATTTCGAGCGCATTCAAAATGGTTTCAATATTTTCGCGGCCAATTTCTTTACCAATCAGCGAATGAATTTTCTCAACAGTCACGCTTACTTCGAAAGGTTTTACTTCCTGCGGATACACATCGACCACTTCGCTCGAAATAACGCCACCGGCTACTTCCTGTATGAGAAGCGCACAACGTTTAAGCACATAAATAGTATTTGTAGGATCGCAACCACGCTCGTAACGGAACGAGGCATCGGTATTCAAACCATGACGACGAGCCGTTTTGCGAATAGAAACAGGGTGGAAATAAGCGCTTTCCAAAAACACATTCTGAGTAGTTTCAGTCACACCCGAGCTAAGTCCGCCAAACACACCACCAATACACATTGGTTTTTCAGCATCGCAAATCATCAAATCGGCAGCGTTCAGTTTGCGCTCCACACCATCAAGTGTAACAAATGTTGTTCCTTCGGGCATACATTTCACGCGTACTTCGCCACCGGCAATTTTATCGGCATCGAAAGCGTGAAGTGGCTGACCGAGTTCGTGCAACACGAAATTAGTCACGTCCACAATATTGTTAATCGGACGCAGACCAATGGTCAGCAAAGCATTTTTCAACCAATCAGGCGATTCGGTTACCTTTACACCTGAGATAGTCACAGCCGAATAACGCGGACAAGCTTCAGGATTTTCAACAGTTACCGGAATGCTCAGTGCTGTATTTTCAACTGCAAAAGCATCCACAGCCGGACGGGTTAGTTTTATTTCGGGATTTTTAAGTGCAAAATAAGCAGCCAGGTCGCGCGCCACACCAAAATGCGAAGCCGCATCTACTCTGTTCGGTGTAATATCCACTTCAATCAGGTAATCGCTTTTAATGCCATAATAATCTTTGGCCAACATACCCACCTGTACATCTTCGGGCAATACAATAATACCTGCATGCGAAGTTCCGATACCAATTTCATCCTCAGCACAAATCATTCCCATCGACTCCACGCCACGAATTTTCGAGCGTTTAATAGTGAACGACTCCTCGCCTGAATACAATTTTGTACCTACAGTAGCCACTACTACTTTTTGTCCGGCAGCCACATTGGGCGCACCACAAACAATCTGAAGCGCTTCACCTGAACCCACATCTACTGTGGTTACATGCAAATGGTCCGAATTTTCGTGATCGGCGCAAGTCAGTACTTTTCCAATTACCAAACCTTCGAGTCCACCTTTTACAGTCTGAACTTCTTCTACTCCACCTACTTCAAGACCTATCGAAGTCAGTGCTTTTCCTAATTCTACAGGCTCCACATCCACATTGATGTATTGCTTTAGCCAGTTGTAAGAGATATTCATATATATTGTCTTATAGCTTAATATTCACCTTTTTTGAAACAAGCCACAAAGATACAGATTTTTTGCAAATTATTTTTTCTAATTATTGAATAGATTCGCACCTGTGTACATTATATTATGAAATTTCGAATCAACATTTGTAAAAATGTACGCCCGCAAGATATTGCAAAAGTCAATTCAACAATCATCAGCCATTCACACGAACAAATATTTAAGCCACAATACTCTGCACAGTTGTAACTTACAGGCATCTTTTTTGAAATTACCAAAAATCATTAAATTATTAAATCAGATGACAAATTATATGCACAAATCATCTCCAAATGTGTAAGTTTTTACTATATTTGCGGGTTGATTTTTCAAAATTTTCAGCCAAATAAGCAAAAAGGACATATGATTCAGGAAAACTTTATTCGACTTTTCGAAGATTCGTTCAGAAAAAACTGGGATTTGCCGGCATTCAGCGATTACGGCGACGACATTACACTCACCTATGCCGATGTGGCAAAACGTGTAGCCAAGTTGCATATCCTTTTCGATCAGTGCAAACTGAAACCCAACGACAAGGTTGCACTTATTGGCCGTAACAATGCCAACTGGGCAGTTACCTATCTGGCCACTGTAACCTACGGAGCTATCATTGTACCTATTTTGCAGGATTTTAATCCGAACGATGTGCATCACATTACCAATCATTCCGAATCATTGCTGCTGTTTACCGGCGACAATATCTGGGAAAATCTCGAAGAAGAAAAACTAACCACCGTAAAGGCCGTTTTTTCGCTGACCAATTTCAACTGTATCACTTTGCTCAACAAAGAGGAGCGTCCCGAACTGGCCGAAAACGAAATCCACGAACAATTAGTAGTTAAGTATCTGCAACCCGATTATATCAACAGTCTGTTTCATGCCAAATATCCGCATGGATTTCATCGCGATAACGTGCGTTATATCGACAAGCCAAACAGCGAAATTGTGTCCATCAACTACACATCGGGCACTACAGGCTTCAGCAAAGGCGTAATGACCAGCGGAAACGCACTTGCAGGCAACATCACTTTCGGATTTCGCACCAAACTGGTTGGCCCCGGCTATCGCATTGTTTCATTCCTGCCATTAGCACATGCGTATGGTTGTGCTTTCGACTTTCTGACACCTACCTGTTCCGGAAGTCACATTCATTTTATTGGCAAAACACCTTCACCGAAAATTCTGCTGAAAGCATTTGCCGAGGTTAAACCAAGCGTCATTTTCTGCGTGCCACTGATTATTGAAAAGATTTACAAAAAACAAATTCAACCAATGCTTGCCAAACCATCGATGCGGTGGGTACTCAGCATTCCGCTGCTCGATCAGCGCGTGCTTGCACAAATCCGCAAAAAACTGGTAGATGCTTTTGGTGGTGAGTTTTCCGAAATTGTGGTGGGTGGCGCTCCAATGAATGCCGAAGTAGAAGAATTTTTCCACAAAATTAAATTCCCGTTCACCATTGGATATGGTATGACTGAGTGTGCTCCGCTCATCAGTTACTCGAATACCAACGATTTTATTCCGAAATCGGCAGGTAAAGTGCTCGACATTATGCAGGTAAAAATAATTGATGCGGATGCTGAAACAGGTGTGGGTGAAATTTGTGTGCGTGGCGAAAATGTAATGAACGGATATTACAAAAACCAGGAAGCCACTGATGCCATTCTCGACAAAGACGGTTGGCTGCATACCGGCGATCTTGGCACTGTGGATGCAGATGGAAATATTTTCATTCGCGGACGTAACAAAACAATGATTTTGGGTGCCAGCGGACAAAACATCTTCCCCGAAGAAATTGAAGCCCGACTCAACAATATGCCATACGTAATGGAAAGCCTCGTGATTGAAAGCAACGGACGATTAATTGCGCTGGTTTGCCCCGATTACGAAGCGGTGGATGCAGAGCATCTCGACCAAAAACAGCTCGAAGCGGTAATGGAAGAGAACCGAAAACAACTAAATGCAATGGTGGCATCGTACGAATCGGTTGCCAAAGTACAGCTATACCCCCACGAATTTGAAAAAACACCTAAAAAAAGCATCAAAAGATATCTTTATTCAGCAGGTTTTCAGGAACCATTAAACACTGACAAACAGCAAGATAAATAAGACCTTGCATTCTCCTGAAAAAAAATATAAAAAAAATCGACTAAACATAAACGTAGTCTCAAAATTTGATGTAATTTTGCAGCGATTTTGAATTGCAAAATAAAACATGTTAAATTTTTAAAAGGTTTAAACGAAATGAAAAAAGTATTTTTGTTCTTTGCTGTTGCAGCTATTTTCGCATCTTGCGGTCCTAAAGCTACAGAAGAAACTACAGTTGCTGAAGATTCAGCAGTAGTTGTTGAAGAAGTTGTAGTTGACTCAGCAGTTGTTGATTCTACAGTTGTTGATTCTACAGTAGTTGCTCAGTAATAAGCAAACGTAATTAATTACGAACTGTAAAACCTGATTGAGTGATCAATCAGGTTTTTTTGTGCCCTTTAGTTATATTCCGACAGAAAATAGAAGCTGCTTTACACGCCTTTGAACAACAAAAACGCTAGCCAACTGAGGTTTTTACTGATTTTTTGCCCCAATAAATGCGAAAAACACACTCTACGCAAAAAAAAATTAAAAAAAAACGATAATTACTAATGCAGTTTCAAAAAAAGTAGTAATTTTGCATCGATTTTGAATTGCAAAATGAACATGTTTAATTTTAAAAAGAAACAAACGAAATGAAAAAAGTATTTTTATTTTTTGCTGTAGCAATGGTATTTGGTGCCTGCGCTCCTAAAGCTACTGAAGAAGCTGCTACTACTGAAGACTCAGCTGCTGTTGTAGAAGAAGTTGTAGTTGACTCAGTTGCTACTGACAGCGTTGCTGACACTACTGCTGTAGCTCAGTAATTTTTATTGCTCATAGCTGGCAACAGCAGAGCTAAAAGTCCGTTACATTTTGTAGCGGACTTTTTTATTGTGCCACATTGACAATCAAAGCTTTTTTTGTAACTTTGCGAGCCTCAAAACAAAACTGAACAATTATGCTTAGAATAGCTGTACAAGCCAAAGGACGTTTATACGAAGAAACAATGTCGCTCCTTACCGAGTCGGGCATTAAACTTGAATCAGGAAAAAGATTATTGCTTTTGCCTGCGCGTAATTTTCCAATCGAAGTACTCTTTTTACGCGACGATGATATCCCACAATCAGTAGCCGATGGCGTTGCCGACATTGGCATTGTTGGAGAAAATGAATTTGCAGAAAAAAAGAAAAACGTTCAGATTACCCGACGTTTAGGTTTTAGCAAATGTCGACTATCACTGGCTATTCCAAAAGAAATGGAATACAAAGGCATTTCATGGTTCAACAACAAGGTGATAGCCACTTCATATCCTGAAATTCTGAAAGATTTTCTGGCTGAGAACAATGTAAAGGCCGACATTCACGTCATAACAGGTTCGGTTGAAATTGCTCCGGGAATTGGACTTGCCGATGCAATTTTCGATATTGTAAGCTCAGGAAGCACTTTGGTGACCAACCATCTGAAAGAAGTTGAAGTCATTATGAAGTCGGAAGCACTGCTGATTCAGCATCCAAATCTTTCGGCCGAAAAACTTCAGATTCTCGATGAACTTTTGTTCCGTATTGAAGCCGTTCAGGTGGCCGAAGACAAAAAGTATGTTTTAATGAATGTGCCGACTGAAAATATCGAGAAAATCATTGAAGTACTGCCCGGCATGAAAAGTCCGACCATTATGCCACTGGCTAAAGATGGCTGGAACTCTCTCCATGCAGTAATTGATGAAAAAGGCTTCTGGGAAGTAATTGGAAAACTCAAATCATTGGGTGCTGAAGGCATTTTGGTAATTCCTATCGAAAAAATGATTCTCTGACAAAGCAGAGAATTCTGTTTTATAACAAATTGTGATGAATCAAAGCGGAGTTCCGGAACAAAAAGTGCAATTGTGCATCGACCAGGGAAATTCCAGTGTGAAAGCAGGAATTTTCTCAGGAGACGATTTGCTTGATACTTTCAGATTCGACAGATTTACACAGGAGTCGCTTGATGCCATCCCGGATAAATTCACAATCGAATCAGTCATTATTTCGAGTGTTACCAACTCAGGCGACGATATAAAACAGCTTTTCGAAAACCGGAATGTAAATTTAATTATTCTGAATCACGAAACCCCGCTGCCCTTTGCAATGGGTTACAACACTCCCAAGACACTCGGCAAGGACAGAATAGCCGCAGTGGCCGGAGCTGCATATTTGAAACCACAGTCAAATCTGCTTGTGATTGATGCCGGCACAGCCATCACATATGACTTTATCGACAGTAATGGTTATTATCACGGAGGGAATATTGCACCGGGAATTGAGTTAAGACTCAAATCTTTACATTTATTCACCGGAAAACTTCCGTGGGTCGAAGCTAAAACAGAATTTTCACTATTAGGCAAAAACACAGAATCTGCCATATTAAATGGTGTTTTAAATGGCATTATTTTCGAAATAAATGGTTACATCGACGCCTTAAAAATTAAATATCCTGAACTTTCAGCATTTTTAACAGGCGGTAGCACATTTTACTTTGACGGAAAACTAAAAAGTGCCATCTTTGCAGAAAAAAATTTAGTATTAATCGGGCTAAACCGCATACTCCTATTCAATGTTCAGAAATAAAAGTTTTCTCCTGACTGTTTCATTTGCAGCCATTAGCATTTTCGGTATCGCACAAAACAATACGAATTCGCCCTACACCCGATATGGATTCGGCGAAATTCCGGGAACATACTCAGGGGAGCAAAAAGCCATGGGAGGTGTGGCACTCGGATTACGCTCGAAAACGGGTATAAACACCATGAATCCCGCCTCGTACAGTTCGGTGGACAGCACCACCTTTATGTTCGACCTCGGCGTTAGCACTCTGCTATCACGATTCAGCAGCCCGGAAGGTTCAAGAACAAGCTTCAATGGCAATCTCGATTATCTGAACATGCAATTTCCATTAATGAAAAATGTGGGTTTCAGTGCAGGGATGCTTCCTTTCTCATTTTCAGGATATAATTTTTACAACACCGGAATTCTTCCATTGTCCGAATATCCCGACACCATCACCACTACACGCACATATGCCGGAAGCGGAGGTATCAGTCAGGTGTATGCAGGTCTTTCAATCGAATTTTTCAATCATATTTCACTGGGAGCCAATGCATATTACATGTTTGGGAGCGCAGTAAATTCCAGAGAATTAAGATTCAGCGATTCAAATTTATATGGGGCGGCACAAAGCGATTCGATAACGGTAAACAGTTTTCGTTTTCGCTACGGAGCGCAGTTTTACAACACCTTTGCAAAAAAACATCACGTCACTTTAGGTTTAATTTACGAACCCAAAGTGAGTCTCAGTGCAAACTACTCTGAAGCTACCGGAAGTGTACTAACCGAGCTTACTCCTTACGAAAATGTACATTCAAGTTTCGAAATGCCCGAAATGATGGGCGCCGGCTTATCGTACACATTCGACAACAAACTTACACTGGCAACAGACTACAGCCTTACCAAATGGGGCGATGCTGTGTATATGGGCGTTCGCGACACATTAAACAATCAATCAAAAATTTCTTTCGGTGCCGAATACCAACCTAACGCACGCGGACGTTATTATTATGAAAAGATATATTACAGAGCCGGTTTAAACCTGAGCGATCCGTATTACAAAATAGGTGGAATTCAGCAACCCAAAAACTTTGGCATAACTTTTGGATTTGGATTGCCATTGAAGAATAGCAGTACTGTTGTGAATGCTGCATTCGAATATGGAAAAACAGGTAATGCCGGTAACTTACGCGAAGATTATTTTAAATTTACTCTCAATGCTGCTTTCAACGAATTGTGGTTCTTTAAACGCAAATTGTAAAAAACAAAAACAAATAATTAATAAGAGAATATGAAAACTAGAAACTTAATCGTAATTCTTTTAAGCCTGGTAATGTTTACCAACTGCTACGCGCAGAAACCAGGCAAGAAAGACAAGAAAAGCAAAAACGCAGAAACAGAAGTCGTTTCGACTCCTGAAAATGATGTACCGGAAACAGTTGAGGAAGCTCCTGTGGCTACCGAAGAATGTTTGGTAAACATTAGTTTATTCAACGAATCGGCTAAAAATAAACAATATGCCGATGCACTTGGCCCATGGACAAAAGCTTACGAGGAATGTCCCGGTGCTAACCGTGCCATCTACAGTCGCGGACGCGAAATTCTTCATTGGGAGATTTCTCAGGCCAAAGACGATGCTACTCATCAAAAAGTTTTCGACAAACTGATGGGAATGTATGACAACCGTATCAAATACTTTGGAAAAGACGAACGCTACCCTACTCCATGGATTCTTGGTCTCAAAGGTATGGATTACATCAACTTTGTGAAAAATGATCCTTTGAAAAAGAAAGCATACGCATGGTTGGAAAAATCAATTGATGGTATGGGCGAAGCAAGTGAACTCGAAGTAATTCGTTTATTCATTGTAACTTCAAACGAAATTTATAAAGCTGAACCTGCTCATGCTGAAAAGTACATTGCTGATTATGTAAAAGTAAATTCTTTGCTTGATAAGATATATTCAGAAATGGATACTGAAGGATTAACTAATGTTTATCAATTAAAACAAGAGATTAACAACTTTGTGTCAAACACAAAATCAATCAACTTATTTGACAATACAAAAAATGAGTTTAAAACTACTCTTTTACAAAAATATTCAAATGTCGAATTCATCAAACTCAACTCAAAACTAATTGAGGACTTTTTCTTGAATACAGATGCAAAATCTTGTAGTAACATTGAATGTATTGAAAAGAAAGCACAAGAACTTATAAATCAACTATTGAGAAATCCACAAATTGCAAAAGTTGATGCAGTATACAGTCTAAAACAAGGCGTTGATGCCTTATTTGTTCAAAGTGGTGCAGCCAACTGCGAAACACTCGATGGCATCTACAAAGATAAGATTGCTCAGAATACAACTAACGAAGCATATCTGAACAACATTATCAGCTTTTACAAACGCATTCGTTGCACAAGTTCGGAAGTTTACTTCCAGGCTGCTGTAGCTGCTCACAAAATTAAACCAACTGCTGAGTCGGCCAATGCACTTGCCGAAATGTCGTACAAAGCAGGCGAACACAGCAAAGCCATTACTTACTACGACGAAGCTACCAAACTGGCCACCGAAAAAATGGACAAAGCTGACTATCAGTATAAAATTGCGCAGATTTATTACACTGAAATGAACAATTACCCACGTTCACGTGAGTATGCGCGCAATTCATTGGAATTCAACCCTAACAACGGTAGCGCATATCTTCTGATTGGTATTATGTACGCTAAATCACGTTCAATCTACGACGATCCTGTACTTTCAAAAACCGTATATTGGGTAGCTGTTGATAAATTTGTACGTGCAAAACAGGTTGATCCGAGCATTGCTGATGAAGCTAATAAACTCATCAACACATACAGCGGACACTTCCCCACAAAAGACGATATGTTCTTCCAGCCACAGCTTAAAGCCGGATCTTCATTCTTTGTAGGAGGTTGGATTGGCGAAAGCACAACCTGTAGATAATCTTGAAAAACTTCAGATTTACATATCATCCATTATTCATAACAACTGTCCTTCTGACAGTTGTTATGTTGTTTATTGTTGCATGTTCGCCTGTCGAAACAGACAAAATCGAAGCTATTGTCGATCGTTCGTCGCTGCCAAAACTCAGAGCCACCGAAATCACTACAGTTATTTCCGACTCGGGCATTACGCGCTACCGTATATCTACCCCACAGTGGGATGTGTACGATAAAACCGAACAACCTTATTGGGAATTTCCAATGGGAATACATTGCGAAAGCTTCGATCCGAATCTGAAAGTCGACGCCAATATTCACAGCAACTATGCAAAATTTTACAGCAACCAACAACTCTGGGAGCTGAAAGGGAATGTAAAAATGATGAATATCAAAGGAGAACTTTTTGAAACCGAGCATTTATTCTGGAATCAGCGCGAAGAAAGGCTTTACACCGACAGTGTTGTCAAGATCACTCAGGCCACACATATTCTGAATGTGATGGGCTTTGAGTCGAACCAACAAATGACGCGCTATAAGTTCCGTAAAACAAACGGAATATTCCCCGTAGAAGACAAGTAACAAAACATTAAAATACAGCAAACCCCGCCGATCTGTCCATTCAGTCAGCGGGGTTTATTGTTTTCAGGAATCACAATCACAGAGCATATAAATGCCGCTTATCCTTTCACCCGTTTACGGTAGCTACCCGGCGAACAAAACATTATTTTAAATCACTACTGACCGATAAAAATAGTTTGAATTATTTTTTTCAGCTTGTCAGATTCCTCACTACGTTCGGAATGACAGGCAATCAACAAGTTAGGTTTTTGGGATGAGGCAGGTTGGCGGCTTCGCCGCCAACCTGCCTCATCCCAACCATAATCAACACAAAGCATTGTCATTCAG